>CAZMNL010000154.1:0-7069 GCA_964567525.1 uncultured Anaerolineaceae bacterium | reverse complement strand
AGTAACGGTCGTGCCATCTGCACCAAGGGAAAAGGCACGGGCTGGAAGCGCAGATACGCGCCCGGTCGCGGCAGTGTGTACTGGACGATCAACCCAAATGCCGCAAACAGGGCGATATAAAATCCTGGCCCGACAAAGTCGGTCGCATCCAGGCGGTTGTTACGGTTCTCAAAGAAGAACGCGCCGTAGTAGTAGCCGACCGTCATCAGCCCCAGGACCAGGATCAGGCCAGGGATGCGCGGGGCGGGACGAGTGCTTAACAGGCCGTTGATGGCGGTGATACCTGCGGCAGCCGCCGCGACCGGCAGCACGATCAAAAACATGTGCGAGGTGCGCGTCGGATAATCCAGGTCGCCTTCAACATCGGTCACGATACGGTAGCCGCTGACGCTGCCGCCCTCTTCCAGTTCAAACCAGGGCATGAAGAAAAATGCGCCCAGCATCACCAGCGCGCAGACCAATGCCAGCACTTCGCCGGGCAAAAAAGATTTTTGCGTGGACATGGCCCCCTACACTTTCTGACGCCGCGCGACCCCAAACAACCCGGTGGGCCGCACAACCAGGATAACCAGCAGCAAGCCAAAAGCAATGGGATCGCGCCATGTAGATGAAATACCGATATCCTTGCCGTAGGCGACGGTGAAGATTTCCACGAAGCCTAACAGCAGGCCCCCTACTGCCGCACCGCGAATATCGCCAATCCCGCCGACAACAGCGGCGATGAATGCCTTCCACCCAATGCGCAAACCCATATAGGGATTGAGAATCGGATAAGCGACACCCCACAGAATTCCGCCCGCCGCCGCCAGGCTCGCACCCAACAGGAAGGTCATTGAGATGATCTGATCCTGCGAAACGCCCATCAGCGGAACGGCGAATTTATCGTAAGAGATCGCGCGCATCGCCATGCCCCACTTGGTACGCTGCACGATGAAATACAGCCCCATGAACAGCAGCGCGGCGAGCACGATGATCAGGATCGTTTCCGAACTGATTTTGGCCCCCGCGATATTGATTTGATTGGGCAGCAGCGGCGGGTCCAGGTTCTTGATGTTGTCCGGATAGCTGCGCGGATCGGCTCCGGTCAGGGCCAGCATCCCGTTTTCCAGCAGCAGCCCCACACCCAACGCGGTGATCACCGCCGACAGGCGCGACGCCTGCCGCAGCGGTTTGTAGGCTACGCGCTCGATGCCTACGCCCATCAGCCCGGTGAGCACCATCGCCAGTATCAGCGTGGGAACAAACGGAAGCCCCAGCGTGATTGCGCCAAAAACGCCCAAAAACGCCCCAACCATAAAAATATCACCGTGGGCGAAGTTGATCAGCAGCAGCACACCATACACCATGGTGTAACCCAATGCGATCAGAGCGTACAGGCTGCCAAGCTGCAAGGCGTTAAACAGTTGTTGCGCGAAGAAATCCATAAGGTGGTTCCCCCTACGACGTGAACAGAACCTCATGTATGAATGAGGGCGCTCCCAACCGGGAGCGCCCTGGAGTTGCGGCTACATATCTTCAGGAGGGAAGCCCGCCGGACAGGCCGAGTCGTAATAGGTGAACGCGCCATCCTTGATCTGGATGATGACCGCGCATTTCACCGGGTCGCCCTGTTCGTCAAAGCTCATCACGCCCGTCACGCCTTCAAACAGGTCGATGGCGGCGATTGCATCGCGCACATCGGCTTTATCCAGCGAACCAGCGTCTTCAATGGCAATGAACAGCAGTTGGAACGCATCATAGGTCAAAGCGGCCACATCATCCGGCTTTGCCCCGTATAGTTCTTCATAGGCGCTAATGAATGTCTGGCCGACTTCTGTAGCGATATCCGGTGCGTAGTGTGTACTGAAGAACAACCCTTCACAGGCATCACCGCACAGGTCGAGCAGGTCAGGCGTGCCCCAGCTATCGCTGCCGACGATCTGGCCCTCATAGCCCAGTTCGCGCGCCTGCTGCACAATCAACGGTACTTCGTTGTAATACTGCGGCGTGAAGATCACATCCGGCGCCGCCGAGATAATATTGGTCAACTGTGAGCTGAAGTCGGCGTCGCCGGTAGTGAAGCTCTCAAAGCCGACGATCTCAACCCCCGCGCTTTCGGCGGCATCGCGGAAGTTCTCCGCCAGTCCCTTGGGATAGTCGCTGGCAACATCGTACAGCACCGCTGCCGAGTCGGCCCCGAACTCATTCACCACAAAGCCGGAAACCACCGGCCCCTGGAACGGGTCCAGGAACGCCACGCGGAAGACCCAGGGACGGTCCACCGTTGTATCCGGGTTGGTGGACCAGGGGCTGATCATGGGAGTTTCGCGGTCGTTGGCAACCTGCCCGGTGGGGACGGCTTGCTTGCTCGACTGCGGGCCGATGATTGCGATCACATCTTCTTCAACGATCAGGCGCGTGGCAACAGCCACCGAGGATTCGGCCTTGGATTCGTTGTCTTCGATGATGATCACGAGTTCATAGTTTTCGCCGTCAACTTCCAGGCCGCACGCCGCGTTGATTTCATTGACGGCCATCTGGGCCGCTTCAACCGTGCTTTGTCCGACCTTGGGGATGTCGCCGGTCAACGGGGCAATGACGCCAACGTAAATTTCTCCGGCAAAGTCGCAGTCATCCTGCGCGGCGACGGATACGGTGCCCAATGCGCTGACAACAACAGCCAGCAGGACGAGAAGAGTCACCAAACGTCTGTTCATCTTTTGCCTCCATAACTTGTGTGATGCGTAGAAAGGTGGGCGATTTACTGGGTGAATGGTTTTGCAGAGGCACCTCCTGTAAAAATATTTGACGCATGTGTGGATTAATTATATTTTGAAATAATGATAAGATACAATTGGAACAATTGTGCAAATTGCTGTAATAGAGACAAAATGCCTACCGGATACTGAACAGAAGTTCGGGATGAAAACATCAGGGGCTGTTTTTAGACGCCTGCTAACTCAAAAGCCCTGGCTCAAAGATATCGGTTGAGAAATTGCAAAAGTAGAGGTTTGCATGACTGTGCGAGACGAATTTCTGCCGCTGGTGCGGCGTCAGTGGTTGTTTGCAGCGGCGGCGGTATTATGGGGCGGGGCGGGCGTGATGCTGTGCGCGCGCGCGTATGGCTGGCTGCTGCCGGAAGAATCCGGGGTTGCGCTGTCCTTTGCCGGTTTGGGCATCCTCAGCAGCGTGGTGATCTACCGTGTCAAGTTCGCCTGGATCACAGAAAAGAACATCCAACGTATTTGGGCGCTGCGCGAACACGAGCCGATTTTTGCCTTCCACACCTGGAAAATGTATTTGCTGATCGTGGTGATGATGGGTCTGGGAATCGCGCTGCGTCACTCGGCAATCCCCAGGCCGTACCTCGCGGTACTGTATGTCGGGATCGGGCTGGGACTGCTGCGCGCCGGTTGGCGCTATGCGCAGCAGGTAGTCGCCTGATCGCCGTGCCGTTTACTCGACGCGCGCGCGCGCATCAACCGCCCACACGCCCGCGCCAGATTCCATCACCATCAGCGGGTTGATCTCGATCTCGGCGATCTGCGCGTGATCGTGTACCAACTGTGCCAATCGCACGATCACGTCAACCACCGCTGCCCGATCCGCCGGGGCCGCGCCACGATAGCCCGCCAGCAGTGTGCCCGCTGTGGTCCGGTCGAGCATGGCGTGCGCCTGCGCAGGGGTCAGCGGCGCGAGTTCGAAGGTCACATCTTTGAGCAGTTCAACCTGTGTGCCGCCGCTGCCGACCATCACCAGCGGCCCGAACTGCGGATCGCGCACCGTGCCCACGATCAAATCCAGGCCGGGCAGGATCATTTTCTGTACAAAGGCCCCATCAATGACAGCCTCCGGCACAGCGGCGCGTGTGCGCTTCATCAAGTCTGCGAAGGCCGCGCGCAGTTCGTCCGGCCCGGTGAGGTTCAGCACCACACCGCCGATATCGCTCTTGTGAACCACGTCTTCGGACGCCAGCTTGAGCACGACCGGGTAGCCGATCTCATCCGCGAGCGCAAGCGCGGTGTTTTCATCGGCGGCGAGTCCCGATCCCGGCGTGCGGATGCCGTAAGCCTTCAGCACCGCGTCAACGTCTACCGGGGCCAGCCACCCGGACCCGGCAGCACTGACGAAATCGTGTACGCGCTCAACGTCGCAGTCGTCGCACGGCTGCGGATCGGCGGATTCGGGCAGTGTGTCGAGCCACTGCCGCCGCTGCCACATCGCCGCCAGCGTGCTGCCCACGCGCTCCGGAAAGGCAAAGTTAGGGATACGGCGGCGGTGCAGTACGGCGGTGGCATCGCTCACCGAGGCCAGCCCCATGATCACGGCCAGGATCGGCTTGCCGCGCCCGGTGAATTCACCGATCACCTCCGCCAGGCTCAGCGGCGCGAACCAGTCCTGCGGCGCGGTGATCGCTACCACCGCATCCACCGTATCATCGCTCAGCAGGGCATCCAGGCACAGCGCGTAGGTGGCCGGTCCCGGCCCGGCGAGAATGTCCACCGGGTTTTTGACGCTGGCCGCCGGGGGCACGCGCTTACGGATGTAAGCCTTTGTCTCTTCAGAGAGCGGCGCAAGCTGCATTCCTGCCGCTTCAAGCGTATCGACCGCGAGAATACCCGGCCCGCCGGAGTTGGTCAGGATGGCGACACGGTTGCCATGCGGTAACGGCTGCCATGCCAGCGCCCGGCCCCAGTCGAACAATTCTTCCATCGTGCGGGCACGCAGTACCCCCGCGCGCCGGAATGCGGCGTCATAGGCTTCTTCGCGCCCGGCCAATGCCCCGGTATGGCTGGCGACTGCGCGCGCCGCGCCACTGCCCCGCCCCACTTTGAGCGTCACCACCGGGATACGCTGCGCGACTTCCGACGCCGCCGCGACAAATGCGCGTCCGTCCGATACACCTTCCATGTACATCGTGATCACGTGTGTTTCGTTATCGCGCCCGATCACTTGCAGCATTTCGGCTTCGTTGGCGTCGGCCTGGTTGCCCAGGCTCACCAACCGGCTGAAGCCGACCCCCGCGCCGCGCGCCCAGTCGATCACGGCGGCGCACACCGCGCCGGACTGCGAGAGAAACGCAATGCTGCCGGGTACGGGCATCCCCTTGACGAACGTGGTATTCAGCGGCGTGTGCGTGTCAATTGAGCCGATGCCGTTCGGCCCCAGCAGGCGGATGTTGTATATCTGCGCGATGCGTTTAACCTCGTCTTCGCGCGCCTGGCCCTCCGGCCCGACTTCGCGGAAACCGCCGCTGATGATGATCGCCGCCGGGATGCCGCGCTGCCCGCACGCTTCGAGTTCGGCGGGCACTTTCGGCGCGGGCACGACCAGGATCGCCAGGTCCAGCGGATCGGGCGCATCCATCACTGAAGGGTACGCTTTGAGGTCGAAAATCTCGTTCGCGCGCGGGTTGATCGGGTAAATCGGACCATCGTACCCGTATTGTACGAGATTACGCACCACGCCGTGCCCTAGCTTCTGCGGATCGCGCGACGCGCCAACCACCGCCACGCCGCGCGGACGGAAAAAGAGTTCGAGATTCGAGAGCGCTGCCGGACTGGTCATCAATCATAGCTCCTGAGGCTAAAAATTTAGGGATGGGGAGTGTGTGTTAGGCACGAGAAAAAAAGGGGCGCGCACCAATGCACGCGCCCCCTGC
The DNA here is from genome assembly GCA_964567525.1 of uncultured Anaerolineaceae bacterium. Lineage (GTDB taxonomy): Bacteria > Chloroflexota > Anaerolineae > Aggregatilineales > Aggregatilineaceae > CAYRNY01. The sequence continues at coordinate 1,428 of CAZMNL010000154.1, read as the reverse complement.
ATAACGCAACTATTTAGGCGGGAGTACAAACGCTGGATCACACGCGGCGTTAATGACGTGCGCCATCGTCTCGTCGCGGAAAGTTTGTATATCTACGTCCAGCGGCGGATCGCTGCACAGTGCGTCCTGCGTCAGGTAGAAGGCGAGGTTCATGCTCAGCACCGGCGCAGAGAATGACGTACCGATCACGTAAGCGTCACCAACCGGGTACACGCCACCGACCAGCATCACCTGGCCCCGGTTGCTGCTGACCCAGGGAGTATTTAACCCGATAAACGCACTTGTACTCAGGACTTCCGGCCATGCACCGGGCACGAATGAATCAAACGGGCGACCGAAATTCCCAGCCGATCCGACCGCCACCACCATCAATTCGCCGGATGTGTTCCAGTACTGATCTTCGCCGGTCAGTTCCAGGATGTAGTCGTGCAGCGGGTCGAGCACGCCATCGCCCTCTGTGAGCCTATCGCGTGCCGCGCGCGAGGCATATTGCGAAATCACGTTCACTACGGCGCGCGTCTGGCGGTCGTCGTCCAGTGCGCGGCTGGTCAATTCGTTTGGCTTGCGATCCAGCTTGATGCTGATATCGCGTTTTTCGGCGACGGCGGTCAGCAGCGGCGTGCGTACCGTTTCGCCGGTGACGCGGTTCGCGCGCTGCGCCTTGAGATCGTAATCCGGCGTGACGCACGGCAGCAGCACGAAGCTCATGTTCAACACGACGCGGTTTACATCATAAGTGTCATGCACCAGGTTAACGGCGGTTTCCACGCGATCCTTGAGCTGTGTGGTGTCGTAGTTCGCCGTGTCCACTTCCACGACGAGCAGCTTACCGGCGTTGTCCGTTTCCCAGGCCCAGATGACCGGTGCTTCGTCGTTGGCGATCCGCTGTGGTTTGGTGGCATACACCGGGTTGGCGCGGATCATGGTGACCAGCGCGTCCGTCACCACTCGCCCGTGTGCGACTTCATCCTTGTATGCGAAGAAGTCATCGATCACCAGGATCGCCACATTTTGCGTGCCGATGTCCTGCACAAACTGGAGATCGGGCAGATTCGGCGGCACGATCTGGTTCTTGTTCAGGCCAGTGGGCACGGTTCCGCCCGATCCCCCGATATAAAAGTTACCCTGTCCGGCAATATCAAAAGCTGTTACGGCGCAGTTTTCCGCGCTCACGTCGTTGGCCCCGTCTTGCGCGTAGATCGGCGCGGCGAAGACAGGCAGCGCCAGCGCGATCAGCAATACCAGGGTGAAAAAAACTGTATTTGCTCGCTTCAACATAACGCTTGTGCTCCTCACTTGTAGCCATCGGTATGCGGGATAGCGCATTACAGCTATACAGTGCGATCATATGCTGTTCGCGTGCGCGGCACAACTATAGAAGTTCAGAAAATGTTTCGGAATCCACGCGAGTTCACCTCACCCCTATAA
>CAZMNL010000153.1:881-7074 GCA_964567525.1 uncultured Anaerolineaceae bacterium | reverse complement strand
GTCCGATTCCCCGTAGACGAACACCGCATCCGGCGCGGCGCTGATCCCGATCATACGCACGGTGAACGGCGCGACTCCCGCCAGCGCCGCCGCAAATGCCGCGTGAAAGGCATCCACCGGCGCGGCGTCCAGGTCGGCGTTCAACGCTGCGCTGATCACCGACAGCACCGTGATGTGCAGTTCGTCAGGATGGTAGCGGTACTGCCCCGGCGCGAGTTCGCCGAGTTCGTCCAGCGCCGCCGTCATGCGCGCCTTCGCGTCACCGTCGGGCCGCAGCACGAGCGTCAGCCCGCGCCGCGTGTCGCTTTCGCGCCGGTCCAGGTGCGGATCGGTTTTGACAGTCCCGGCGGCGAACTGCGCTTGCGCGTCCGCCCACAGGCGCGCGTAGATCGCGCGGGCGGCGGTTAAATCGCTATCACACATATCAGCATTCGCGGTTAAGATTCCCCATCACACGGCGCTTCGCCTTCCATGCGCCACTCGTGCAGCACGCTCGCCAGCAGCGCGGCGCGGCGGGGCAAACTGTTCAGAATCACGTGCTCGTGCTCCGCGTGCATCCCGTCCCCGCGCGCGCCGAGTCCGTCCAGGGTCGGGATGCCCAGCGCGGCGGTGAAGTTGGCATCACTGCCCGCCCCGGTGAGTTCTTCCCCGACCGGCAGCCCCAACTGCCCGGCGAGATCGGCGAGCTGGTCGAAGGTGCGCACCATCTGCTCGTTGCGTTCCATCGGCGGACGCCACACACCGCCGCGCACCGTCAGCCGGATATCCTTGTGCTGCGGTTGCAGGCTGTTAATGCGCTCAATCAGTTGGTCGCATTCGCTCTGCGAAGTGAAGCGCATATCGACCAGGAAATCGGCATTGGGCGCGATGATGTTGGCCGCTTTGCCGCCGGAGAACATGTTCACGGCTACGCTGGTCCCGCGTTCCGGCGCGTTCCATGCCGCGATCTGCCCGATGTGGTGCGCGGCCTCGTGGATCGCGTTAACGCCCTTTTCCGGTTCCTCGCCGGAGTGCGCGGGGATGCCCTCGATATGCACGGCATAGCGCGCGGTCCCGCGCCGCGAGGTTTTGACCGTCTCGCCGGTGGTGGCCGGTTCGAAGACCAGCGCCAACCCCGCATTCGCCGCGATTTTCTCGATCAACTCGCGCGACTCGGTGCTGCCTTTTTCCTCGTCAGTGTTAAACAGCACCCAGATCGGGCGGCGGGGCAGATGGCCGTGCAGGTGCAGCAGGCCCAGCGTCTTGATGATCAGCGCGATCCCGGCTTTCATGTCCAGAATGCCGGGGCCGTAGAGCCGCACGCCGCTCTGCCACAGGGGCATATCTTCCAGCGTGCCGACCGGCCAGACTGTGTCGATGTGGCCCATCAGCAGGATCGGCTTGCCGGGCAGATTGCCGTTCCACGCGCCGTAGAGGATATCGCCGACGTGTGCGCGCGGGAAGACTTCGACCTGCCCCCCGGCCTCTTTCATCTGCTCGGCGACATATTCGCCCAGTTGGTCAACGGCGGCTTTGTCGCTGGTCGGCGACTCGCGGATCACGAGTTCCTTGAGCAGTTCGATGATTTCGTCGTTGTGTTCGCGGAAGAATTCGAGATAGTTCATGGTTCTCTCAAGCTATTAGCGTTTAGCATTTGGCGATTAGCGGGAGTTGCTCGCGCGTCGGTCTACACTGCGCCAGCAGGGAGGGCTAACCGCCAATCGCTAAATGCTGTTTTTAGAAAGGACAAATATCCGTCAGGGTATATGTGCGGTTGTTGAAGCCGTAGCTGTTGAGCAGGCTCAGCACGTTGGTCGTCGCGGCCATGTTGCGCGCCTCGGCGCACGCCGCGCGGGTATCGCCGGTCGCGCGGTAGTTGTTCATAAACGCCTCGCCCATCTGCGCGAAGCCGTGCCCCGGCGATCCCGGCGGGTTCTGGTTGACCAGCACGGGAATCCAGTTTTCGGCGCGCCCGCTGCGCAACTGTGCGAACCCGATCACGATCTGGTAGGCGGCGTAGGCGTCGAGAAATTCGCGCTCGCCCGCGACCGTCCACGACAGCAGGCTGCGGTTGCCGCGCACCGTGTCGTAGACCATCAGCGCATCGCGCAACTGCCCGGCGCGGAACAGGTCGTCAGCTTCGTAGATCGCGTGAATGTGGTAGCGTGTGCCTTCGGGCTGCTCACGCACGGCCAGCACGTAATCCTGACCGTTCCAGTCCCAGATATCAAGCTGGCTGCGCGGCGGGCCGCTGGTCGCGTTGCCGGGCGGGTTGATCTGCGCGGTGAGTTCCAGCACGCCGTCACCGTCCACGTCCACGATGCCGATGCGCCCGTTCACGGCGATGATCTGCCCGCTGTTGAGTTCTTCGAACGCGCCGACAAAAGCGTTCCAGGTCAGGATGTGGGCATCTTTGTAACAGCCGACCTGGTTGCAGCTTTCGACGAAAAAGACCAGTTCGTTTTTAACATCCGTGTTCATGTCCCCCACGCGCAGCAGTTCCGGCAGCGCGAGTCCGGCGTTGTACTGCGTCCGGTACAGCAGGCGATAGCCGCCGTTGTCGCAGCCGTAGACCAGCAGTTGACCGGCATTCAGCGGCGCGTCGGGGTTGTACAGCGCGGGGTTGTAGATCGTGACGATCACTTCCTGCACGCCATCACCGGTGATATCCGTGTCGGCCTGGACCACACCGCCGCGCTCGGTCAGCGCGCCCCAGTTGCGCAGCGTGGCTTCCAGCACGGTTGGCGATCCGCCGCCGGACAGGAAGCGCCCGATACTCACGCTGTAGTCGCTGAAATCGGCGGGGCGCGGAGGTGGGGCGGGTGCGCCCGGCGCGGGGCACTTTTCCGGCGCGGTGTAGGGCGCGGGCAGGGGGGCGGCGGCGGTCGCGGTGGCGGCCTCAATGGTGGCGATCAGCGCGGTGGCGGTGGCGTTCGGCCCCACCGGATTCCCACCGACCACGCCGGGAGTTGGCGTCACAAGTCCGGCGCTCTGACCGGTGGGCGTAACCAGCCACACGGACAGCCTGCCGCCCGGTGTGGCGGTGGTGAACGGTTTGCCGGTCGGGGTGGGCGGGTCGCGGTCACCGATCACGTCGGCGACCGGGCCGCACGCCGCGATCAGCGCGATCAGCAGCGCCGCCGCCAGTGCGGAGAGGGTGAACCGGGTGAGTCTGAAACGGGTCTGGTTTGCCATGCCCCGAAGTATAGCAGGCCGGGCCGTTTGCGCCAGTGCGGGGTCAGGGGCGGGGTGTTAAGCTTTGATGTTGTGGATTCGCCAACGGTATCTACTTCACTACCGCCATGACCGATCAGACGCGCGTCCCGCTGCCCCTATACACCCCTGGAGAAAAGGGGCCACGCAGGGGGATTCACTCCTTCATGCACACGCCGACAAAATGCTCCGCCATGCGATCCGGCAGGGTGCGGGCCAGCGCCGCATTGACGCGGAACAGCAGCGGGTGAAACGCGAAGTAGGTCGGGTCCTCAATGTGGCGAAAGATGCACAGCGTCAGACCGGCGTCACGCGCCAGCCGTTCGACCTGCGGCTGCGTGTTGGCGCGGTAGACCACTGGGAAGGCGTCATCCTCCGCGCGCCCGTAGAGCAGCGGCACGAGCCGTGTTTGCAGCGGCTTGAGCGCGCGGTTCAGCAGCGCCGCCGGACTCCACGCCCCCGGCGCGAGAAACACAAACGCGCCGCCGGGTTGCAGCACGCGCGCCACTTCGCGGAACGTGCGCGCCGGGTCCGGCAGGTGTTCCAGCACCCAGCTTGAGATCACCACGTCCGCGCAGCCGTTCGCCAGCGGGATCGCGTCCGCAGTGGCGGCGATGCGCGGCAGGTCCGGCAGCCGGTGTTCGACCAGCGACTCGTGATCGGGGTCCACGCCGACGGGGTGCGCCACCGCCGCGCCCAACTGCTCCAACGCGCCGCCGCGCCCGCAGCCCAGATCGATCACGCGCGCGCCGGGTGTCAGGCGTGCGCGGATCAGCGCCTCGTAGATTTCGGTGGCGGGCTGCCAGCCCGCACGCATCCGGGCGTACCGTGCGCGGTAGGCGTTCTGCTGGTCCAGTGACAGCGGCATAGTAGCTCCTCAAAAGCAGCGGTTGGCAATTAGCTTTTAGCGATTAGCCAAAAACCAATAGCAACTGTGCGCGGTTCGCGCGAACCAGGATTCGCCGCGCCGATAGTAGGGGCGACTTTCCAAACCCGCCCCTACACATCGCGCACGATTCCTTGACATGAGCCTTGATGTTTTTGGCTCTCAGCTAATCGCTAATCGCTGCCCTTCCTACAACCACTGCGCGAACCACGCATGACTCATCGGGTGGTTGTAGCCGTGCCCGCCGGGATGCACCGTCAGCGAGCAGCGGTCCTCGACGCCGTGCAGGGCGTAGGCGCGGCGCACCGTCTCGAACTGCGCGCGTGTGGCCGTGATGGGGTAGATGTGGTCCTGCTCGCCATGAATCGCGCGGAACGGGCGCGGAGCCAGCGCCGCCGCGAGATCGCCCATCTCGAACAGGCCCAGTACGCCGGGCACGTAGTTACACTCGCAGTGCCGCACGCTATGAATCGACGCCTTGAACGCGCAGAAATAGCTGCCCGGCACGATCACGGTGATGCGGTCATCCAGCACCGAATGCCACAGCGCCGTAGTCCCGCCGCCAGAGTTGCCCGTACAGCCGAGCGTATCCGGCACAATATCATCACGCGCCAGCAAAAACGACGCCGCCAGCATCCCGTCCCAGACGCGCTCGCCGAGCAGGTTACGCCCCTGTGCGAGATACTCAAACGCGAGATGGCGGCACGAACTGGTATAGGTTTCGCCGTCGCCGCCGATTTGCGGCGTCATGCGTTCGCCGAAGCCGCGCTGCTCCACCGCGCAGACGAGATAGCCCGCTTCCGCGAGCGCCTGTGCGTAGTTATTGTGCGCTTCTTGCAGGGCTTCCGCCGTCACGCCGTCGGGACAGTCGCCCAGCGCGTACTGCACGCTGGGGTTATGCCCGTGAAAGACCAGCACCGGCTTGTACGGCGGTGGCGTCCTGGGGACCAGCAGGTACGCGGGAATCTGCACGCCTTCGCCCGCGTCGAGCGTCCACTTTTGTTCGGTGTACGCGCCGCGATCCACGCTTTGCAGGTGCTCGGCGGGCACAGCCTGTGGCGGTAAACGTCCCGCGATGCCGAGCGCGTCCGCAATCTCGCGGCGCATTTCCGCGCGCCACAGCGCGAACTCGTCCAGCGTAGACGCCACAAATGCCAACCGGCGCGGCTGGTTGTGATAGAGGGAATCGAGATGGGGTTGCAAAGCAAAACGTGAATCGGTCATGATATCAGAGTCCTCTTTTTCGGACGGGTGTAAGGTTTCAGGTTTGTAGGGGCACGTGGCGCATTGTCAAATTAAAGCGTCCATCGCCCTCCGCCCGGCGAGCAAATCGCCGGGCTATATGTTGACCACCCCGTAAACGGGGCTATGCGTCCCCGGTTCCAGCGGCCCGCTTTGCGGTCCAGCAGGTATATAGCCCGACGGGTTCACCGTCGGGCGCAGGGCAGTTGCAGCACCCGCTAGCCCTTTGCCCAACCTATCATCGCACTTCGACCCGGCTGCCGTCAGGCGTTTTGTTCACCGTGATCTGCACCGGGAAGGCGTCGCGCAGTTCGTCAATGTGCGTGATCACCAGCAGCAGGTCGAACTGGTCCTGCACGGCGTTGATCGCCTCGACCAGCTTCTGCCGCCCGATCTCGTCCTGCGTGCCGAAACCCTCGTCAATGAACAGTGTGCGAAGCTGCGCCCCGGCCCGCCGCGCGAGCATCTGGCTGAGCGCCACGCGGATCGCAAAGTTCACGCGGAACGCTTCGCCGCCGGAGTATAACTCGTAGCTGCGCGTGCCGAGTTCGTCGCTGATCAGGATGTCGAGCGTTTCCGCGACGCCGCCGGTGCGCTTTTCGCGCTGCGTATCCATGCGGACGTGCATACGCCCGCCGGTCATCGCCGCTAACAACCGGTTTGCGGATTCTTCCAGTTCGGGGATCGCGGCCTCGATGATCATCGCGGGCACGCCGTTTTTGCCGAAGGCGTCGCGTAGTTCCTGGTAGATGCCGCGATTCGCGTTGAGATCGCGCTGCTGCGCTTCGAGTTCGGCTTTGCGCGTGCGGGCTTGTTCCAGCGCGGCGAGCGCCTGCTGCGCCTCTCGAATGCGGGCGACATAAGCGGTGAAAT
>CAZMNL010000153.1:0-871 GCA_964567525.1 uncultured Anaerolineaceae bacterium | reverse complement strand
CGCCGACGGCGTCTTCGGTCCGGGGACCCGCGCCGCGCTGCGCGCGGATCACCTGCTCGTGCGCCTGGCGTTCGCGGGTGCGGCACTGGCGCAGTTCTTCCTCGCGGCGGCGCGCTTCCTCGACACGCTCGCCCAACCCCGCGATCTCCTCCTGCGCGGCGGCGACCTCGGCGCGTTCCTCCTCCAGCACGGCCAGATAACGCGCGCGGCGGGCTTCGGCGTTTTCCAGCCCGGTTTCGAGTTCCGGCTGGCGCGCGAGCGCGGTTTCCAGGTCACGCTGGCGGGCGTCGTATTCGGCGTAGCTGGTCAGCGTCTCGCGCACGGAGTTGTGCGCGTCGTGATCGTAGCCCAGCGAGTCGATCTCGGCCTGGATCGTCTCGCGCTGCGCCTGAAGCTCGCGCGCAAATTCGCCGGAGTCGAGCGTCTGCGCGACCACGTCCAGCGCGGATTGTTCCTGCTGAAGCAGGTCGGCGGCGCTGCGCGCTTCTTCGGCGCGTGTTTCGAGCTTGGCGGCGCGGGCGCGCAGTTCTTGCAGCCGCACCAACTCGCGCTCGATCTCTTTGATCGTGCCCTGGTGCGCTTTAATCTCGGCGGCGATGGCTTCCATGCGCTGCTGGTTGGCGCGGTACTGGTCGCTGTAGCCCGTGCCCTCGTCCGTGACCTGGACGATCACGGACTCCTTGTGTGCGTCGTCGAGCGCCTGTCCGCACAGTGGGCAGGCTGCCTCCGCCGCCGCGAGTTGATCGACGCGCGCGCGCATAGCCTGCATTTGTTCGTAGAGCGCCTCGTTGCGCGTTTTGGTTTCGGCGCGTTCTTCGTTCAGCACGTTGATCGCGTCGCGCAGGTCGTCGCGGCGCGCTTCCTCGCGCAC
>CAZMNL010000152.1:0-7098 GCA_964567525.1 uncultured Anaerolineaceae bacterium | reverse complement strand
GGGCGCGGGCGTGACACACTGGGGACGCGGGCCGCGTATCGTGTTCTGGTCGCGGTTGGCGGGCGCGGGTGGCGGCGCGATGGCGCTCATGGCACTGGCCGGAATCCTGCTAGGCGACTTCTCGGATACGCTGGAAGTCCTCTCGTGGGGGCTGATCGTGCTCGGTAGCTGGATGGCGATTGCCGCGCTGCTCACGTTGATTCAGCCGGTCCCGCCGCTGGCGGGATCACCGCGTGTATGGCGCGGCGTGGTGCTGGTGTTCATCGCGCTCGATCTGGCGTGGATGGCGAGCGGTTTGAATCCGACAATTGGCGCGGATTTTTACGACCCGCGCACAGCGGACGACGTTAACGGGCGCGTGTACTGGTTCGACGAATACGAACACGCTGTCACCTTCGGCAGTGAGGACGACGACGGCGAGCCGGACGGCAGCACACTCCCGGAGATCGAAGGCTACTTCGATGTGACCGATTACCGTGTCGCGCTGCGCCGCCAGGACGAGCTGCGCGGCTCCCTGCTGCCGAACATCACCATGCTGGACCGTGTGCCTGCCCTGAGCAATAACGATCCACTGCTGCCCGGCCACTACGTCGCCTATATTGACCTGATCGAACAGTTGGGCCACGCATCGGGGCCGCTGCTGCGTGCGGCGGGTGTCGGGCAGGTGTACGGCCTGGTCCCGCCGGGCTGGACCGCCGTCGATGGACTGGCGGCGGATGCCCCCTACGATCCACAGCTCGCGTGGTTGGTGCCTTCGGCAGCGTGGTATGACGACGCCGCCACCGACGCCGCGTTGCGCGATCCGGCCTGGAATCCTGCCGAAAGCGTGATCCTGGCGGGCGCACCCGGCGAGTCGAGCGCGGGCGAGGTCGCGGCGCGCAGCGCCGAGGGCGAGGTCGCGCGGCTGAACGACGATCCCGCCGAACACCGCTACCGCGTCACCAGCGCGGAACCCGCCTATCTCGTGATCGCGGAAACCTGGTACCCCGGCTGGTCCGTCACCGTCAACGGCGCAGAAGCCGAACTCCACCGCGCCAACCGCGCATTTATGGCGGTTGCTGTCCCTGCGGGCGAGTCCGAGATCGTGCTGCGGTACGACCTCAACCGCTGGCCGCTGGCGGCGGTGATCACGCTGCTTGCGCTGATCGCGGCCTGCGTGCTGGTCGCCCTACCCCGCATAGCAGCCCCGCTGCGCCGCGATCATGGCTGAACGCGACCTACCGCGCGTATCGGTGGTCATGCCGGTGCGCAACGAAGCCGCCTTTATCCGGCATTCGCTCGGCGCAGTACTCGCGCAGGACTACCCCGCCGCCCGGCTCGAAATCCTGGTGGTCGATGGCGCGTCGGATGATGGCACAACGGCGCTGGTGCATGAAATCGCAGGGCATGATCCGCGCGTGCGCGTGCTGCGCAACCCGGACCGCATCCAATCGCAGGCGCTCAATGTGGGCATCACGGCGGCGCAGGGGGATATCATCGTGCGCGTGGATGGGCGCGCGCTCATCGCGCCAGACTACGTGCGGCAGTGCGTGCGCCACCTGCAAGCCGCCGGCGCGGCAGCCGTCGGCGGGCCGCTGCGCAGCATAGGCTTGACTTCGCTAGGTCGCGCGATTGCGGTGGGCTACCGGTCCCCGTTCGGCGTGCCCAGCCGCTACCGCATCAGCCAACACGCCGAATACGTGGACCAGGTTTACATGGGCGCATGGCCGCGCAAAATCTTCGATCAGGTCGGCGGCTTCGATCCGCAGCTTGCCGTCAACGAGGACTACGAGCACAACTACCGCATTCGCAAAACGGGCGGGCGCGTCTATCTCACCCCGGATATCCGCTCAGCGTACTACGGGCGGCAAACGCTGCCCGCATTGTGGAACCAATATGTGCGCTATGGGCGCGGCAAACTGCGGGTCGTGCTCAAATACCCGGCATCCACACGTCCGCGTCACCTCGTGGCCCCGCTGTTCGTAGCCGCGTTGCTTGTGGGAGCCGTACTCGCACCGTTCACACGGCTGGCGGCGTGTCTGCTGCGCGTGACAGTGCTCAGTTACGCGCTGGTCAACGGCGCGGCTTCGTGGCGCGAGTCGCGCCGGGTAAAAGCCTGCCCGCTGCACTGGCTCCCGGCGGTCTTCGCCGTGATGCACATCGGATGGGGGGCCGGGTTCTGGCTGGAGTTAGCCGCGTGGCTGTGTGGACGAGTCTCCGGCAAACGTTAGCCCGCCACCACGAACAACAGCAGCACAATCCACAGCGTGCTGTAGAGCAGCGGGCGGCGCAGTTTTTCCTGCGCGGCATACAACACCACCATCAACGCCAGCCCCGGTATGAACCGCAGCAGTCCCAAAAACTCGCGGTAGGTCGAAAACGGCACAAACGGCATGATCGCCGCATTCGCCAGCAGCAGGCAGGCGTAGAGCGTCCATTGTTTGCGGCGCAGATCGCGCACCGTGCGCCACAGCCCCCACAGGCTCGGCAGTACGGTTGAAGGCAGGATCAGCAGCACGCCCAGTACCAGAAATGCCGCCAGGCTGCCATCAAACGCAATTCGCCACATGCCATTGTAGGGGATGATCTCAAACGGTGTGCCTTTCGCACCGCCGGACCCCGCGCCAAATTCACCCAACCAGCCGTACAGCGCAAGCTGCCACAGCGCAAACGGCAGCCCCACGATCACGGCCATGCGCAGCGCGGGCCACCACTGGCGATGCAGCGCGTAGTACAGTAGATACCCGGAGGTGAATACCCCGGTAGTTCCCTTCGCCAGTCCCGCCAGCGCAAGCATGACAGCCGCGTAGACCGGGCGCTGGCGCTGCCCGGCCCAGATTCCGGCGATCACCAGCCCGTAAGCCAGCGCCTCGGTGGTGCTGAGCCGCACAGACATCACCACGCCGACGAACAACCCGTAGCTCAGCGCATACCACCGGCTCACGCCCTGCATGGCGAGCAGGTCTTCCAGCAGCGCCGTGCCGACCACCAGCGCGGCGAGATTGATCGCCACCAGCGCCCAGGGAATCAGCGGCGTATAGCCCAGGCTCAACACCCTTGCCAACGCCGGTAACAGGATGCGCTGCATCCGGTACGCGGGGATATCCAGGCAGTCAGGGGCGTTGAGCGGGTCACGCGCGATGTAGTACGAAAACTGCCCGTCGTAGCCTTCGGTCCCTTCCAGGCAATCCTCGCCATCTGCCCCACCGCATACGCTGAAACACTCGCCCAGCGTGACAAACGCCTTTGGATCGGCGTCCTGGGTGACAAAAATCGCGCCCAGGTAAATTACCACGACGATCAGCACCAGCACCCAGGGACGTAGAAAACGGCTATAATCGATCATATCCGTTCCTTTGAAGTGAGTACAGCATCAATGAGCCAATCCCCCTCTTTTAATGACCTGGTTTATGCCCTGGTGCGGCATATCCCGCCCGGAAAGGTACTGAACTATGGGCGCGTGGGCTATTTGCTGGGCGTCGAACGCGGCGCGCGTGCCGTCGGCTGGGCGCTGAGCGCGCTCCGGCATGGCGATCACGGCGTGCCCTGGCACCGCGTGATCAACGCGCAGGGGCGCGTGAGCATCAAAAGCTCGCCGGAAGGAGCCGCCGAACAGCGCGCCCGCCTGGAAGCTGAAGGAATCATCTTCGACGAGCGCGGCTACCTGGACATGGATCGCTATCTCTGGCAGCCAGACCCGCACGAAATCGAGCAAATCATCCGGCAAGCTCGCGCGGATTTTGCCGCCGATTAACGTTTGGGTTTGCGCACCAGCGTGCGCTGTGCGCCGGACGACGACGGATCGCGCCCGACGATACGCGCCTCGGCAAACGGCTTGACGATGAACTCGACAATCCCGTCTTCGTAGTACCAGATCGGGGCCGCCTGCCCGTCCAGCATGACCATTTCCGGCTCGGCGGAAATCCCAACCACTTCGACACGCACCTGGGCATACGGCGGCTGGTACTGTCCCGCACGCCGCCACTCAATCGCAAACTGGCCGGAAGGCAAGAACTGGCACGTATAGTACGACCAGCGATAATCGCCCTGCCGGTAGCTCATCCCCTCCCCGGCGTCCTCGTACAGTGTGGTGTCGCCGCTGCCCGCATAAACGCGCAGCCGCGCTTCTTCAAGCGGCTGTTCGCCTACGTACTGCATCACGGGCCACATCGGGATCACTTTGCCTGCCCGCATATAGATCGGCATGATCTCCAGCGGTGCGTTGACCGTCACACTGCGCGCACCGTCGATCAACCGCCCGCTGTGATATTCGTACCACACACCGCGCGGCAGGTACAGATCGCGCTGCGTTGCTCCTTTCTCGACGACTGGCGCAATCAGCACCGAGTCGCCCAGCATGAACGTATCATCAATACCGTGTAGTTCCCGGTCGGCGGGATCAGCCATGAACAACGGACGCGCAACCGGCAGGCCGTTCTGCGCTGTCTGTGCGAAGGTCGAATAAATGTAGGGCAGCAGTTGGTAACGCAGTTCGAGGTACGACCGGATGATCTGCTCCGCTTGCGGACCAAAACGCCAGGGTTCGACCGGCCTGGTACCTGCCATCGAGTGCGAGCGGAAGTACGGCAGCATACTACCCAACTGCATCCAGCGAACGAACATCTCCGCGTCCGGATCGCCCGCGAACCCGCCCACGTCCGGCCCCGTGAAGGCCATCCCCGATAATCCGGCGTTCAACACCATGCTGATGCTCAGCCGCAGATGATCCCAGGTCGCCTCGTTATCACCGGTCCATGACGAGGCATAGCGGTGTCCGCCTGCATAGGTGGCGCGCGTCATCACGAACGGACGCTTGTTCGGGCGTTCCTTCAACACACCTTCATACGTCGCGCGCGACATCAACATGCCATAGACGTTGTGCCCACCCCCGGCGTGCGTATTTCCCGCGTTGTCCCAATCATGCACCACGTAATCCGGTAGTGTCGCGCCGGATTGCAGCGTGATCACCGTTGGCTCATTCATATCATTCCAGATACCGGCAAATCCCGCCTGTAACAGCGTAGGCACCTGCTCCGCCCACCATGCCCGGACACGGGCACTGGTAAAGTCGGGGAACTCGCATTTACCCGGCCACGCCGGACCTGTCACCGCTTTACCGTTTGGATATTTCAAAAAGACATCGTGCCGCCTTCCGTCTTCATAAATCTTGTATCCCTCATCGACCTTGACTCCGGGATCGACGATGGCAACGGCTTTGAACCCCTGCGTTTCCAGGTCGGCCAGCAGATGCGGCAGCAATGGGAACGCATCGCGGTTCCAGGTGAAGATGCGGTATTCGTCCATGTGATCGATGTCGAAGTACAGCACGTCGCACGGCAGCCTGCGCACGCGGAATTCTTCCGCCAACGTGCGAAACACCTGCTCTGAATCATAACCCCAACGAGATTGGTGATAGCCCAGCGCCCACATGGGCGGCAGCGGCATGTGACCGGTCAGCGCCGTATAGTGCTGCAAGACATCGGCGGCAGTCGTGCCCACCATGAGATAGAAACGCAGTTCGCCGCTTTCCGCGAAAAACGTCATCTCGCCGCCGACCTCGGCCCCGATATCGACGTAACCGCGCGCCGGGTTATCCCACAACACGCCAAACGCCAGATCGGGCTGCACGCCCAGGTAAAACGGGATACTGTAGTAGGCCGGGTCATCGCCGCGCTGATAGCCGGGCAGCGGATCGCTGTTCCACAGCGCCAGCCGCTTACCGCGCAGATCGAGTCCGCTGGCACGCTGTCCCAGGCCATACGCGCGTTCGTGCTCTGGCAGTTGGCGCGTCCAGCACACCTGGTCCTCGCGCCAGGATAGACCACCCGTATCGTCACTGATCACGCGCCCATCGGATGTGGTGAGCGTTAATGCGCTTGTTTCGCGCGCGACCTTGCAGATCAGTCTATCACTGTGCAGCGTAATATAAGACGCACTCTCATCCATGCGGACAGTTGGCTTCGGCCAGTCGATGCGATCAATCGCATACGAAAATGGCGGCGAGAAATGCGGTTCCTGTCGCATCCGTACCCGCAGAATTTCCGGCGTGATGAAATGCAGCTCTACAACGCCCTGTTCGACATGGAGCAGTGTCCCGCGTGGCTGCTGCGTGACAGCGTTTACACTGCCGAGAGACTGGAAACGCCCACGCGGTTTTTTGAGCGCATAACGGCGATCCATCGCACGCACGGTTTTGTTATACTGGACTGCACGCAGCGCCGCCTGGATACCCAAACCGTTCACCGTCTGCATGATCGTTTTCAATGTTGCAATTGCCATAACGATAATCCTGTTTGAACAAGGCGCGAACTACAGTCACCAATGATAACGTAGGCTTAGCAAACGGGGAAATATTGTGCAGAAAAACAAACAGCGCCAGAGATCATAAAACCGCATGGTGGGGTCAATCTCCCATGCGGTTTGTACCTGAGTCTGCCTTTGAAACCAGTGCCGGTCAGCAGTCCAATGCTGCAACGCGGTCCTCGTCCCACTGCATGAACTCCCCGCTCCACGTGGGCGGCGCGTAGAGCGCCAGCAGCGCCAACGCGCGACCGGGTTTTTCCGGCGGCGCGAGATCATCGCGCAAGTGATAGTTTTTGAAGCGTTCGTATTCGCTCGCGTCCATCGCCTCAGCGCCGGAGTCTCGGATCACCGCCTGCATCGCGGTATCGATCACGCCAGGGCGCACAGCCAACGCAGTGATCTGCGGTTCTTCAAGCGCCAGCACCGCGTTAAACTGGTTGAGCGCCGCTTTTGCCACGCAGTACGCACCCCAACCGGCTTTGGGACGGACTGCCGCGCCGCTGGATACATTGATCACGCGGCCCCGTGTCTCGCGCAGGTGGGGCAGCGCCGCACGCACCAGCAGCACCGGACCGATCACGTTCACGTGCAGATTGCGGCTCCAGGCGTCGGAGGTGGCCCCTTCAATCCGCGTGATGGGTTCGAGTATGCCGGCGTTGTTGATCACGGCGTCCAGGCGACCGAAATGATCGAGCGCCGCGCGTACAAGGTCTTCGCAGGTTTCCGACGCGCTGATGTCCCCTGCCAGCGCCAGCACCTCGCCGCCCGCCGCGCGGATTTCGGCGGCCAGCGCCTCGCGCTCGAGGACGTCGAGGG
>CAZMNL010000151.1:0-7110 GCA_964567525.1 uncultured Anaerolineaceae bacterium | reverse complement strand
GGATGGTTTGAGCCTCCTCTCTTCAGCTTTGAAACGTTGGGGGAAACACCAATTCCCACGAATGCGGTGAGTTGGTGTATGCCGAGAATACCGGCGATAAAAAATGTGGTTGGGGGAGTAGCGGATCAACATAACAGCGCCGCGTACCATCGCCCTGCCGCGCACGCGCGCATGACCAGGGCAGGCAGGTGGGCCGTATGCGCCGAAAGTATCTTCCGGCAAAATCTTCAGGAGATTGGAAGATTCGCTTAAACATAAAAATCTGCTTACCAGGGCAAGAGATATAGTTGAAATAGTTGACAAATATACATTACTGGAAAACTATCCTTCTGTCAATAAACTAGTAATTTTATTTTGTGAAATTTTATTGTGAACCAACCCCGCCTCATGCTATCAGAATTCGGGGCTGTATCCCGGCAGAAGCCGCACGTCAGTGATCCCGTATGCGCCCGTGATCAGCTACCCGTTATTTTGCTCGAAGATGTCCTTAAGCGTCTTGAGAAAACGCACATCGTCTAATGGTTTGGGAAAATACGCCGTGAAGCCCTCGTTCATCACGCGCTGCCGCAGCGAAGGCGTGTGATACGCCGTGATAGCAATGCACGGCAGCGCCGCGAGCGCCTCGTCCTGATGGATGCGATCCAGCAGTTCGAAGCCGTCCATGCCCGGCAGCGCCAGGTCGATCACGATGGCGAGATGCTCGCCCGGCGAAATCAGTTGCAGGGCATCTTCGGCGGTCCCGGCGACCTCAACGGCGATATTGGCGCGGATCAGCATCCGCGCGAGGATTTCCTGTCCGTCCGGGTCATCTTCCACCACGAGCACAGATTTTGGCAGCACCTTACACCTCTTTTCCATTACCGGTTTTGTCGGCCCCGGCTTTATCGGCATGATATGCGGACAGTTCCAGGGGAATATTTACCGTAAACACCGAGTATTTACCAACTTCACTGTCAACTGACACACCGCCGCCCATCAGGTTGACGAGGTTGCTCACAATCGACAATCCCAGTCCTGCCCCGCCGTACTTGCGTTTCGATGAACTATCGAGCTGCACAAAATCCTCAAAGATGATCTGCTGCATCGAACTGGGGATGCCGATCCCGGTATCCGAGACTTGAATGATCAGGCGGTCGCCCGCGCGCATGAATGCCAGCTTGACGACGCCATCGTTAGTGAATTTGATCGCGTTGGCGATCAGGTTGGTGGTGATCTGAATCAGACGTTCTTCGTCCTGCATCACCTGGTCGGGCAGCGCGGGATCAAGTTCGAGGTCCAGCGTCAGGCCCTTCTCTTTGGCCTGCATTTGCAGGTCTTCGACAATCGTAGAGGCCAGGTTGTGCAGCGACACGTGCTCCAGCACGATTTCCAGGCTGCCGGTCGCCAGCCGCGAGAGATCCAACAGGCTGTTGATCAGCATCAGCAAACGCTGGCCGTTGGCAAGACAGCGTTCGGCCATGTGCGTGTTATCGTCGTCAAGCTGCTGGCTGTAGAGCATCTCGCGCTGGAAGCCGATGATCGCATTCAGCGGCGTGCGCAGTTCGTGACTCATGTTGGCGAGGAACAGGTCTTTCAGGCGGGTAGCGGTTTCGGCTTCCAGGCGGGCGGTTTGCTCGTGAATCACCAGCTCTTGCAGTTGTTCCTGTGCCCGTTTGCGATCCGTGATATCGGTGGAAATGCCTAGCAACTGCACCGTTTGGTCATCATCGGACAGCAGCGGCACTTTGATTGTCTGGTACCAGCGCGTTTCGCTCGTGACGGTATTCGAAACCGGTTCTTCGGGGATAAACTTCGGCTGGCGTGCGCGCACCACCTCGTTATCGTCACGGCGGAACCGCCGGGTTTCGTTTTCGTTGGGGTTGAAGTCCTCATCGTATTTGCCGACCATCTCTTCGGGCATCGTGCCGTAGGCGTCGGCCAGCGCCTTGTTAACCAGCAAGAACCGCCCCTGCTCGTCTTTGGCGAAAATGAAACTGGGGTCCAGGTCGATCACCTGCCGCAGGAAGTTACGCTGTTCTTCCAGGCTATCCTGTGCGCGTTTGCGCTCGGTGATGTCGGTGGCGACGCCGAGAAGCTGCGTTGTGCGGCCATCTTCAGCCAGCAGTGGGACCTTGATCGTCTGGTACCAGCGCGTTTCGCCGGTGATCACGTTGGTCATCGGCTCTTCGGCGATAAACTTCGGCTTGCCTTTCTGAACGACTTCCAGATCGTCGCGGTGAAAATGCGCGGATTCTGACCGCACGGGGTTGAAGTCGTGGTCGTATTTGCCGACCATCTCATCGGGTGTGGTGCCGTAGGTGTCGGCCAGCGCTTTGTTGACCAGTACAAAACGCCCGTGTTCATCCTTGGCGAAGATGAAGCTGGGGTCCAGGTCGATCACCTGCCGCAGGAAGTTACGCTGTTCTTCCAGGCTGTCCTGCGCGCGTTTGCGCTCGGTGATGTCGGTGGCGACGCCGAGAAGCTGCACGGTCTTACCGTTAGCGGACATGATCGGCACTTTGATCGTCTGGTACCAGCGCGTTTCCCCCGTAGCGGCGTTCGACAGCGGTTCTTCAGCGATGAACTTGGGTTGGCGCGTGCGTGTCACTTGCAGATCGTCGCGGTGGAAATGTTCGGCTTCTGCGCGCTTGGGATTGAAGTCGTGATCGTACTTGCCGACCATCTCGTCGGGCGTGGTGCCGTAGGTATCGGCCAACGCTTTGTTCGCCAGCACAAAGCGCCCATGTTCATCCTTGGCAAAGATGAAACCGGGGTCCAGGTCGATCACCTGCCGCAGGAAGTTACGCTGTTCCTTGAGCGCATCCTGGGCCTGTTTGCGCTCGGTATACAGTTCCGCGTAGATAATCAGTCCCCCAATCGCGCCCGCGCGCGTATAAAAGGGGCGGATTTCACGCTGCAACCATTCGAGCGTGCCGTCGTCGCGCGTGAAGGGGATTTGTTTGTCGCGGTGGATTTCGCCCTGCAAACAGCGTTGGTAAACCTGTTTCCACTTATCGCTGATCTCGTGGAAGATTTTATCGTGACTCGCGCCGATGATCGTCCGGTCCTGCAAACCAAAATCCGCAATCCAGCGATCATTCACCACCAGGTAACGCAGGTCACAATCCAGCACGGCTACTGCCATCGGCAGGTGTTTAACCAACTGTTCGAGCTGGTGTTTGTGTTCCAGTTCAAGCGCAAATGTGTGCGGTTCCACGTTCTATTTCTCGCTCACAAAGATGTTTTCGAGCACCAGGGCAATCGCGCCCAGTATCCCGGCTTCCGGTCCAAGCGGGGCGGCCTCAATGCGTAACTGCTGAGTCGCCAGCGACGGCGAGCGATCCCACACGCTGCGGCGAATCGAGGCCAGAAACGCGGGCGCGACATCGTTCACACGCCCGCCGATGAGTACGAGATCGGGATCGAGGAAATTCACGATGTTCGCCAGCGTCTCGCCGAGTATCTGCCCGCTCTGCTGGACAATCTGCTTCGCGCCCCAGTCGCCCTCGGTGGCGGCGATACCCACGTCACGTACCGTCAGCGCGTCGGGGCTGTAGTTCGCCAGCAATGTTTCCGCGCCGGATACGATCAGTTCCCTGGCCTGTACAATGATCGATGTCCCCGAAACCGCTGTTTCCAGCGGCACGATTTCGGTGACTTTGCCACCCGGTTTTTTGCGCTCGACGTGAATCTGCCCGATATCGCCCGCGCGCCCGTTCGCGCCGCGATAAATCTGCCCGTTCAGGATAATGCCCGCGCTGATCGACGGCCCGACATTGACATACACAAGATTCTGAACGTCGCGGTTTTGCCCCTTGCGCAGTTCGCCGTAGGCCATCGCGTTCGCTTCGTTTTCGATGTGTACAATCGCGTAGGGAAACGACTCGCGGATCAGGCTTTCGATCTGGTGGCCGCCCCAGGATGGCATCAGCGGCGTATCGAACAATGTGCCCGACTGTTGATCCACCGCGCCCGGCACGGTGATACTGAAAGCCAGCACGTCACTGATCGGGATGTTCAGCTTGTTGATACGCTCGCGGATCACATGGCAGATTTCGCTCAGAACCATGTCGGGATTGGCGGGATGCGGGATCGGCAGCATGCGCCGCACGCGGATATGTTCGGTGAAATCCACCAGCGCGATCTCCAGCTTCGAAAAGCCGATGCGCGCCGCCACGATATAGCCAAAGTTCGGGTTGAAACCGATCTCCCTGGCGCGGCGTGCGCCGGTAGCCGGTCCCTGCCCTTTCTCTTCCAGGATACCGTCGTCGAGCAGGTCATTAACAACCGATGTGATCTTGGACGGAGAATAGCCGATGGCCTCGGCGATTTGGGTGCGCGATAAAAGCCCGTACTGCCGCAGGACCGACACGGCGAGATATTTGGGTACATTCAACGGAAAAGGCGCGATCCGGGTTGGCGCGGCCTCAAACGGGTTATCCTGGAAAGGTCCGAATGCGCTCGTTTTTCTCAATCGTTTACTCCACGCGCAGTGCGCCAGCAAAATATAAATAGTTCACGCTGTGAATTAAATTTTACATTATATAAAAAAACTATTCCTGTCAATAAAGATAGTCCAGGAGTATCGCGGTTTGGGGCAAATCATAATCGAGAGATCAAAACGAATCCGCGCGATTACGCAGGAGGTCTAACCCAGTGAACAGCCTGGCGCGGAATATCCCCTGATTCTGACCGCCGGGCGCTTGCTGTAACTCCGGGACCATGACACGCCGCCGAGGGTGTGTTTCAAATTCGGGGCAAAAAGATACACCACAGAGTACACAGAGGACACAGAGATTTTCAAAGGAAAAAAGAGAATATCAGAGGGTATCTGTTCCGTGAACGGGGCCGCAAACAGTCACGTGTTTTCTCCCATAATTTCTCCGTGATCTCTGTGCCCTCTGTGGTGAAAAAATTCTGCCCCCAATCTGGAACGCACCCGCCGCAGTGATCCACTTGACCTTCCATTCCGCAACATTTCGCAGCATGTTATAATCGTCAGCGTAATCGGCACACCGCGCACCACCTCAAACCACTATACCGCCCGGCGCGGTGGCTATGCTCGAACTTGATCCGTACAGTTTTCTTTATTTATGAGGATGCCTCAATATGGACTTTGCCTTTACCGAAGAACAAGTGATGGCGATGGAAATGGTCCGCAAACTGGCGCGGGACAAAATCTATCCCACGATCAAGGAATGGGACCGCAAGCATCAGCCTCATCCCGATGTGCTGCCGCTGCTGGCAGCAAACGGCGTACTGGGGATCAACGTCCCGGTGAAATACGGCGGACAGGGCTTCGACTACATCACGTTAGGGTTGGTCTGCGAAGAACTCGAACGCATTGACGCCAGCCTGCGCGTGGTGATGTCGGTCCATGCCGGGTTGAACAGTCTCGCGCTGCTGCAATGGGGCACAGAGGACCAGAAGCAGCGCTTCCTGGTCCCTCAGGCGACCGGCGAGAAGATCGCGGGCTTCGGCCTGACCGAAGCCGACGCCGGCAGCGACCCGGTGAATCTACGCAGCACAGCGCGCCGTGAAGGGGATGTGTATATCCTCAATGGCGAAAAAGTGTGGATCAGTCTCGCCACGCTCGCCGATCATTTCCTGATGTTCGCCAAGACCGACACCAAGACCGCCCAACCGCACCAGGGCATTACCGCGTTCATGGTCACTAAGGATATGCCGGGTGTGAGCACCTGGGACGAAAAAGGCAAGCTCGGCGTGCGCGCAGGCTCGACCGGTGGCATCGTGATGGAAAATGTCGAAGTCCCGGTCGAGAATCGCATCGGCGAAGAGGGCGAAGGCTTCAAGATTGCCATGAGCTGCCTGGATAACGGGCGTTACACCGTCGCGGCGGGCGCGACCGGCTGCATCCGGGCGTGCCTGGAAGACAGCGTCAAGTACGCGCACGAGCGCCAGACGTTCGGCGTGCCGATTGCGCAGCACCAACTGATCAAGCAAAAGATCGCGTACATGCAGCAGTGGTACGACTCCGCGCGCCTGCTTTATCTGCGCGCCGGTTGGCTGAAGAACCAGGGCGAGCGCAACACGCGCGAAACCGCCCTGGCGAAATGGTTCGCCACCGATATGAGCGTCAAGGCCGCGCTGGAAGCCGTGCAGCTTCATGGCGCTTACGGCTTCAGTGATGAATGGGATGTCGAGCGTTACCTGCGCAACGCCAAAGGCGCGACGATCTACGAAGGCTCCAGCGAAATTCAGCAGTTGTTACAGGCCGATTACGCGCTGGGCTTCCGCAAGGATCGCCCGATCCGCTGCGAGCCGGTGCCCTACGACGCCGACGAGTGGCAGGCCGAATAAGAGCATCCAGGAGGGAATATCTTGCACGTTGTCGTGATTACAAAAATTACCCCGGATACCGCATCGACCGTGACGGTCGATGCGGCGGGTCAGGTGAACTGGGGCGACAAGATGGTCGTCAACCCCTGGGACGAATACGCAATCACCGAAGCGATCCTGATGAAAGATGCGCACAATATCCAGGCCACGATCATCACCATAGGCACGGAAGAACACACCGAAGCACTCAAGCACGGGTTGGCGGTCGGCTGTGACCAGGCGATCCGCGTCTGGGATGGCGCGATGGACGGCTACGACAGCCTGACTTATGCCAAAGCCGCCGCCGCTGCGATCCAGAAACTCGGCGATGTGGACCTGGTGATCTTCGGCAAGGAACTATCCGATATCGCCACCGACCAGCATATCTTTCAGGTCGGGCGCAAGCTCGGTTGGACGGTGCTCGGTTCGGTCGCCAGGATCGAAAACATCGACTTCAACGCCAAAACCATCAAGGTTCAGCGCTCGGTCGAAGAAGGCGCGCAGACCGTCAGCAGCAAGCTGCCCGCCGTGATCAGCGTCTTGAAGGACATCAACGAGCCGAAGTACCCGACCTTCATCGGCATTCGCAAAGCGGGTAAGGCGAACATTCCCGTTTGGGACTACGCCGAACTCGGCCTGGACTCGGGCGCGATGGCGGCGCAGGCCAGCGTCACCGGCTACCGCGAGCTGCCCAAGCGCGAAAGTGCCGTCGAGATGATCGAAGGCGATTCCGCGCGCGAAAAAGCCGAAAAGCTGGTCGATAAGCTGCTGGAGGAGAAGGTGCTATGAGCG
>CAZMNL010000150.1:1547-7139 GCA_964567525.1 uncultured Anaerolineaceae bacterium | reverse complement strand
AAGATCAGGTCGATGTCGGAGGAGAAGTTGAGCCTACCAACCGGCTCGACCTGCGCGCTGTGAAGCCGGACTTTGTGGCGCTTTCGTACTACAAAATCTTCGGCTATCCGACCGGCGTCGGCAGCCTGATCGCGCGGCGCGAGACGGTCCAAAAGCTGCGGCGGCCCTGGTTCGCGGGCGGCACGATCACGATTGCGTCCGTGCAGGGTGACGGTTACTACCTGGCGGACGGCGAAGCGGGCTTCGAAGACGGCACGATTGACTATCTCAACCTGCCCGCTGTCGAGATCGGCCTCAAGCATGTGCAGAGGGTGGGCATCGAGACGATCCATCACCGCGGGCTGGCGCTCACTGACTGGCTGCTAGAAAAACTGCTGCACCTGCGCCACGCCAGCGGCGAGCCGCTGATCCACCTCTACGGCCCGCAAGACACGACCATGCGCGGCGGCACGATCACGGTCAATTTCTACGACGCATCCGGTAAGCTGATCGATTACCGCGCGGTCGAAGCCGAGGCCAACCAGCGCAATATTTCAGTGCGCACGGGCTGTTTCTGCAATCCCGGCGCGGGCGAGCAGGCGCACGGCCTGACCGCCGCCGAGCTTGCAAGCTGCTTCCGGCGCGAAGAGCGCATGACCTTTGAGGACTTCATCACCGCGATGGCCGGCAAGATCGACGATGCGGTTGGCGCGGTGCGGGTGTCGGTCGGCATCGCCACCACGCTCGACGATCTCTACCGTTTCGTGCAATTCGCGGAGTCGTTTCTGGACCGGGCGCATCGGGGCTGATCAGCGATAGTGGGTAGATAGGGTAGTTTGCCATTGCACCCGAAACGCGCTTTCCGGTATAATAAAGGCATTCTGGAGAAAGGATCAAGCATATCGCACCGTGGACAAAAATCGGTCTGTATTCACCCGCTTAAACGTTAACTTATTCTGCTTTTGATAAGGAGTTGTGCAATGCTTAAGAAACTGCTGTTGCTGGCTGTTATTGTCGTCCTTGCGCTTCCTCTGGTAGCCCCTGTTCAAGCACAGGATGGCGAAGACCTCCCCAAGATTGGCTTCCTGCCTGGCGTGGTAGACCCCTTCTATCAGGTGATGGAAATCGGCGTTAATGCCGCCGTTGCTGACTTTGGCCTGGAAGTCGTGACGCAGTACCCCGACGACTGGAATGTGACCCTTCAGGTTCCGCTGCTGGAAGCCTACATCGCACGCGGCGACCTGGACTACATCGTGATCGCCCCGGTACATAAAGAACAGATGGTCGCCCCGCTGGAAGCCGCGCTGGAAGCTGGCATCAAGATCATCACGGTCGATACCTTCGTCGGTGACGGCGACTACGTGAACGGCCCGGTGACTTTCCCGCTGTCCTACATCGGTTCGGATAACGTGCAAGGTGGACGGATCGCGGGTGAGGCGTTGGTAGAACGTCTCGGCGGCGAGGGTCAGGTCTACATCCAGAACACCAACCCCGGCGTCAGCACCACCGAACAGCGCTCGCAGGGCTTCAAAGAAGCGATTGCCGCGCACCCTGGAATGGAACTGATCGGCGAAGACTTCAACCTGGATGATGCCAACACCTCGACTCAGCAGACCTCCGCGGTGCTGCAACGCGAGCCGGAACTGATGGGTATCTTCGGTGTGAACGTCTTCAGCGCGATGGGCGCAGGAACTGCTGTGATGAACGCGGGTCTGGGCGGCGTGGTGGACGTGATCGCGTTCGACGCGACGCAGTTCGCCATCGAACAGTTGCGCGAGGGCGTGGTCAGCCTTGTGATCGCCCAGAAGCCGTTCGACATGGGGTATATGGCGGTTGAGTTCGCAATGGCCGACTGGCGCGGTGTGACCAGCCTGCCGAAGCGCGTCCCGACGGGCTACGCTGTGATCACGATTGATAATGTGGATGATCCGGAAGTGGCCCGCTTCATCTACCAGGTTGACTAAACTCACCTGCTTTTAGATCGTAAACTTACTAGATATGCGGATGCGCATGCATCCGCATATCGTTATTAACTGCCGCATACATCGAGGAGAAGTTTTTAATGGCAACGGAAGCGCAAGCCAGTTCGCTCCCACCAGGAGCCGCCGTCACATCACGGCCCCTGGGCCAGCGTTATATACTGATGTTGAGCCGGGTCTGGTCGTGGATCTTTCTTTTTTCGCTGATCGCCTATTTTTCGTGGCAAGGCACCGGCTTTTTCTCAATTCGTAATTCACAGAATATTTTGGTTGCCATCGTGCCGATTTTGCTGATGGGCCTGGGTCAGACCTTTGTGATCATTGCCGCCGGTATCGACCTCTCCGTCGGCTGGGTCATGGGCCTATCTTCGGTGGTATCCGCGTTGGTGATGCGCGATCTCGGCCAGCAGGAAGTCGCCGTTGAACTCACAATCCTGGCCGGGTTTGCCGCCGGGTTGTCTGTTGCGGGATTGTGCGGGCTGGTCAACGGCGTGATAACCGCCAAGCTCCACGTCCCCCCCTTTATCGTGACGTTGGGCGTCTCGTTTGTCGCGCGGGGGGCCGCGTGGGTGCTGGCGGAAGGTAACGTCGTCGGGCAGCAGCCGCGCGCGCTGCGGGACCTGGGTAACGAGTCGCTGCTGTATTACGTGCGCGGCGAAGGGGGCGGGCTGTACTTCCTGAACAAACCGGAAGTGACCGGTTTGCAGCTTCGTATGATGGACCGCATTCTATCCTGGCCGGTGGTGATGGCGCTGGTAATGCTTTTTATCCTGATCTTTGTGCTGCGCTTCACCCGGTTTGGACGCCATACCTACGCGATTGGCGGCAACAAAGAAGCCGCATTGCGCGCGGGCGTGCCGGTGGATCGCCATATCATCATGCTGTACATGTTGTCATCGCTCACGGCAGGGTTGGCAGGCGTGCTGCACACGGCCCGCTATACGGGGGGCGCAGCGGATGCCGGTGACGCGCTGATGCTGATGTCTATTGCGGCAGTCGTGATCGGTGGCGTCAGTCTTTTTGGCGGTGAGGGACGTATCTCCGGCACGTTGATCGGCGCGTTGGTTCTTGCTGTATTGGAAACCGGGCTGGTAATGGTCAATGTGCAGACATTCTACAAGTATATCGTGGTGGGTGTGATCGTGATTATGGCTGTGTTGATGGATCAAGCGCGCGATATTATCATCGGGCGTGCTGAGCGAGGTGGCGCATGACCGAACCGCTGCTGAGCACACGCAACCTTGTGAAACGCTTTGGCGGGCTGACCGCTGTTGATCGCGTCAGCCTGGATATCTATCCCGGTGAAGTCGTCGGACTGGTCGGTGATAACGGCGCAGGTAAATCGACGTTCATCAAGATGATCTCCGGCGTACACCATCCCACTGAGGGCAAAATCTATTTTGAAGGTAACGAAGTCCACATCAGCCGCCCCTCAGACGCGCGCGATATGGGCATCGAGACGATCTACCAGGACCTCGCGCTTTCCGGCAACCTGGACGCTGCTGCAAATATCTTCCTGGGGCGTGAGCAGCAAAAGAAATATCTCGGCGGCCTGATCCGGATGCTGCACGAGCGCTACATGCATGCGGAAGCCAAAAGACTGCTCAGCGATCTGGATGTTCACCTGCCGTCGCTGCACACCAAGATCGACAACCTTTCCGGCGGGCAGCGGCAGGCGGTGGCGATTGCGCGCGCAGTCTACTGGGAGGCGCGGATGATGATCATGGACGAGCCGACTAACAACCTGGGCGTGGTGGAGCAGGCCAAAGTGCTCGACCTGATCCGGCGGCTGCGCGACCAGAACGTGCCCGTGATCGTGATCAGCCACACCATGCGCGATATCTTCACCGTGTCGGATCGCATCGTCGTGCTACATCGCGGGCGCAAAGTGACCGAAAAGCGCAAAGAAGACACCTCACCCGAAGAGATCGTGCAGTATATCATGGGCGCGCTGGACGATACGGAAGCCGCCGCTGCCGACTAAGCCATCAAGTACCAGGGCCGGGTACAGCGTGCCTGGTTTCGCATTTTTTTCGTAACCCGCTGGGAGGGCGAAAAATGAAACGTTCTGAAATTAATACGATTGTGCGTGAAGCCAAAACATTTTTCCAGCAGCACCAGTTCCACCTGCCCCCGTTTGCCTTCTGGACCCCGCAAGACTGGTCCCAGAAACAGGCCGATGACGTGCGCCAGATTGTGCAGACCGGCCTGGGTTGGGACATCTTCGATGGTGGGCTGGGGCGCTTTGACGAAATCGGGCTGACGCTGTTCACCGTGCGTAACGGGCTGCCGGAAAACCTGGCGCGCGGTGAGGGCAAGGTCTACGCCGAAAAGATCATGATCGCGCAGGTGAACCAGGTCACGCCGCTGCATTTCCACTGGAAAAAGGTTGAGGACATCATCAATCGCGGCGGCGGCGAACTGGTGATCCAGCTCTACAACGCCTCGCCCGACGAACAGCTTGCCGATACCGAGGTGACGGTGTTCACAGATGGCGTGCGGCGCACGGTCCCGGCAGGCGGCAAGGTCGTCTTGCAGCCGGGCGAGAGCATCACGCTGGAGCCATACTGCTATCACAAATTCTGGGCGGAAAAGAGTCCGGTGATGATCGGCGAAGTCTCGGCGGTCAACGACGACAACACCGATAACCGATTCTATGAGCCGATCCACCGTTTCGCCGATATCGACGAAGACGAACCGGCGGAAGTCATGCTGGTAAACGAATACGCGCGGTTGTTCCCGTCCCTGGCCGGGTAGCGGAGCCATCTGTCAACTACCCAGGGCTAAAGCACCTGGGCTTATAACTCGCAATGCCGAAGTTGGCGCAGTCAATGTGACTGTGCGGCTACACCGCTACTTCGTAGACAGGTTCGCCACGACGATCTGGCATATTGCCGATGGCACGCTGGCGGAACACGTCCACGAGCCGATCATGGCCTAGACCCGGTATCAGGGACGGGGCGTGGTGACAAACACTGCGCCCCGCAGGGCAGGTTTACAGTACGCCGTGCGGGTGCGGGATTAACGAATGTGGTTTTTCGAGTCCGTGCGCTTCCATCAGCGCCGCGTCACCCAGGACCGCGCGCGGATCGCCGTCCGCGCAGATGCGCCCCCCGTCGATCAGCAGTACGCGGTCGCACACGTCGAGGATCAGTTCGAGGTCATGGGAAGCGACCAGCAGCGTGTGATCCGAGGCGCGCAGGAAGTTGATCAGCCGCCGCCGCGCGCGCACGTCAAGATTGGCGTCCGGCTCGTCATACATCACCAGTCGCGGCTGCATCGCCAGCACCCCGGCAATCGCCACCATACGCTTTTCGCCGCCGGAGAGGTGATGCGGGGGACGCTCGGCCAGTGCCGCCATGCCCACCGTTGCCAGCGCATCCGTTACGCGCTGCTTAACCACGTCTTGCGCCAACCCCATATTGACCGGCCCAAAGGCGACATCGTCCCACACCGTCGGCGAGAATAACTGGTCGTCGGCGTTCTGGAAAACCAGCCCGATCTGCGGGTGAAAATCGCCGTAGCCGACCGGCTGCCCCGCCAGCGTGATCGTCCCTGCCGCCGGTTTCAGCACGCCGCCGATCACCAGGAACAGCGAGGTTTTTCCCGCGCCGTTGGGACCCAGCAGGCTAAC
>CAZMNL010000150.1:0-1537 GCA_964567525.1 uncultured Anaerolineaceae bacterium | reverse complement strand
GCGCTCGCCGGGCCGGATCGCAAAGTCCACCGCATCGAGCACCGGTGGGCGGTCGGGATAGGCGAAGCGCAGCCCGGCCACGTCCAGCAGCGGGGAGGATGCATCGATATTGGTGGGCGCGGTGGGTGCTTCTTCCGCACGCCGCCCGTAACCACGTAGTCTCATGGCGTTGTACACTCGCTCCGACTGCTCAAAACTGCGAATCACGATACTGCCCGCCAGCGCCGCCAGCGTTTGAAAGCCGCGCGGGCTGAGTTTGCGCGCGCGGAACCCGCGCAGGCGCATCGCCGTTTCCATGCGGACCAGGTTATCGGCGATCTCGAACAGGTAGCGGAACGCCAGCAGCGTCATATCCGCCAGCAGCGGCGGCAGCCCTAACCGGCGCATCGCGCGGATCGTCTCGACAAACGGCGCGGTCCCGAACAACACCAACCCCACCGTGAGAATGCAGCTAAAACGCGCCGCGATCAGCGCCAGTTGCAGCAAACCCTCTTCACGCAGGGCCAGCGGCCCCAACCGCGCGATCACGGTCTGGCCCGCGAACAGCGGCAGGATGATCGCCATCATGCCCAGGAAGTACCCCGGATAGCGCAGCCGCGTGATCAGGAAGCGCACCGGCAGCCGTGACGCCGCGTACAACCCCGCCGTGACCGCCGCCATCAGTGGGACCAGCCGCAGGTCGCGCACCAGCGAGAAGACAAAAATCACCGCCAGGAGCGTGACCAGTTTGGAGCGCTGCTCCCAGCGATGAATGGGTGAATCCAGGTGCGCGTATTCGTCGATCCACAGCCGCATCAGGTGATCAGTTCCGGTTTCACACGTTGCAGATAGAGCACCAGCGCCGCCGCGAACGCGCCTTCGATCAGGCTCAGCGGGGCGTGCGCCAGGGTCAGCGTCAGGATCGCGTCACGCTCGGCGTTCATGTCCAGGTGCGCGGGAATCGTGGTGATCAGCAGGGCCATAGCGATCAACGCGCCCAGCATCAGCCCGCCCGCGCCGCTGACAAACGCAAACGCCCCGGTCCCGCGCCGCCCGTCCAGCCGCAGTACATGCCGCGCCTGGAACAGATGATAGGCCAACAGCGCCGGAAGACCCATCATCGTCGCGTTGACGCCCAGCGTCGTCAGGCCGCCGTGCTGGAACATCACCGCCTGAAAGAACAGTCCGATCAGGATCGCGGGCATGGCGTAGTAGCCGAGCAGCACGCCTAACATGCCGTTCAGCACCAGGTGAACGCTGGTGGGTGGGACCGGGATGTGAATCCACGACGCGACGAAAAACGCCGAAGTCAGCAGCGCCGCTTTGGGTACGCCCGCCTGCGGATCGTCGCCCTGGTTGATGCGCCGCAGCGCGACCCACGTCAGCGCAGCGGTCGTCGCATATCCCGCCACCGCGACCTCAGTCGGCAGAATACCATCGGGAATGTGCATCAGCCGGAGTCCCCCTGGGCTGTGTCTCGCCGCCGCGCGAAATACAGCGCCAAACGCGTCGACATCCAGGCCAGAGCCAGCCCTGCCAGAATGCCGGCCACGAGCAC
>CAZMNL010000149.1:0-7145 GCA_964567525.1 uncultured Anaerolineaceae bacterium | reverse complement strand
CTAAGCGGTACCTGGTATTGGGCTGTGAGCGCACAATGCCAGTTTTTGCAGACAGGTGTTTCTTGCACTTGGATGCAGCAATATGAGCAGAGATTCACTTTGTGCAATCAGCTCCAGTGTATAAAATTCATGTTAATGTGAGTAATGGGTATACTTCGATAACATGTCAGTATCTTATCACGTCTGCGGCGCTTGTCCAACCACCCCAGACTTTCTTTATGGGTGTGTTTTTATAAGTTTTAACAAATCATATCAAATGTATGTGCAAACCACTTGTCAGGCTATGTTATTGGGCACTCAAATGCGCTTAAAATTGAAATGCCTCTCATCGCCTGTCTGAAAGATGCTATATTCCAACAAAACTTTATCAAATCTAAAGGTTATAGCGCCAGTAATCGATATATGATATTAAAGCTGGTATAGTAAGATTAGAAAAAGGTTTAGGGTTTTACCATCAAATTGTAATGAAATTGCCAGGAAGCCACGGTGCGGCGGCGAAACTTTTTGGCTGGCGCAAGGTTTGGCGATACATAACCTTAACCGAAACTTTCGTACCGGTCAGCGAAAAATGCAAACCGTAAACATGAATTTGCTATGAATTTCGCGCATTTTACCCGTAAATAGCATGACCGTAACGCAAGGATGTTACTATGGGAATCGGAGAGCGGCTGGCTACGCGCACAATCAAAGGGGTGATGTGGGCTTATACCGTGTTTTTTGGCGGACGCCTGGCAACCTTAGTGACCACGACGATTCTCGCGCGCATCCTGGTTCCGGCGGACTTTGGTGTTATTGGGTTTGCGCTGCTTTTCCTCAACTTTATTGATGCCACGCAGGATTTTGGGATCAAGACAGCACTGATTTACAATGACGAAAAACAGCGCGAAACAGCCGATACCGCGTTCTGGATGAATGCCGTGATTGGCCTATTACAGTATGGGGTCGCGTTTTTGCTCGCGCCGCTGGCGCTGCATTTCATCGACGATGCGCGTATCGTCTTGATGATGCGTATTATGGCATTGGTTTTTATCATCAATGCGCTGGGCAATACCCATGATGCCTTGTTGCAAAAGCAGCTTAAACACCGCCGCCGCTACCTTCCGTCACTCTATTCCGCATTCATCAAGGGCATCGTCTCCGTTATCCTGGCATTAGCGGGCGCAGGGGTTTGGAGCCTGGTCGTCGGGCATGTGGTCGGTGCTGTCGTGCGGACTATTGCCAAGTGGCTGCTGATCGATTGGAATCCGCGCTTCCGTTTTTTTCCAAAACGGGCGCGCATGTTATGGAATTATGGCGCGTATATCCTGGCCTTCAACGTGTTGGGGATCGCGTTGGATCAGGCCGACCAGTTGATGATTGGGACCTTGCTGGGGGAAATACAGCTTGGTTACTACAGCATTGCTGCGCGCATTCCTGAAATGGTGATCGCCAATTTCAGCCTGATCCTGACTGCCGTGCTGTTTCCCGCCTATTCCAGGCTCAAAAACGATGCGCGCGCACTATCGGAAGGGGTGCTTGTCACCACCAAATATACGGCGTTCATCACCATCCCGGCGGGGTTTGGGCTGGCTGCCGTCGCGCCGGAACTGATGCAGGTGTTCTTTGGCGACCAATGGGGGGCGGCGGTTCCGCTGCTGCGCGTATTGGCATTCCTGGGCATGGTCACAACCCTGCCCTGGAGCGTGGGGGATGCGTTCAAAGCAATTGGTCGCCCGGATTTGACCACCAAGCTGCTACTGGTCGAGGCAGTTTACAGTTTTCCGTTGATCTGGTACTTTGCCCATACCACGCGCGAGGCGGTGTGGGCCTCGTCAGCAAACCTGATCGCGGTCAGCATCACGATGGTTCTGCGTCTGGCGCTGGCGACCCGTTACTTACCGATCAAAGCGTGGACGTTTATCAGCATTTTCCAGGCCCCTTTTATCGCGTCGCTGGCAATGTTTGGTACGGTGATGGCCTGGCGTAACCTGGTGAGTACGCTGCCCATGCTCATCATTCTGATCACCTCGGTCCTACTGGGTGGCATCGTCTACGCGGCCCTGATGTTCTTGATGGAGCGTAAGGATATCCTGGAAAAGTATCATTTCCTGTTAACCACGCTGCGCAGCCGCGAACGCGAAGACAGCGAACACGAGTTTGACGATATGCGCACCGAGATACTGGATGAGTCGGCCTCCATCTAACCTGTCGGGCATTGATCACTATTGCTTGTAGGAAGGTGCATCATCATGAACGTGACATTATCACATAATTCATCGGTATTCGAACGCCTGCAATCGGAGTGGGAGCAGCTACAGGAAGATAGCGACGCCGACGGAATTTATCTGACCTGGGACTGGGTATCGCTCTGGTGGCAGCACTTTGGTGCAGATGAGGGCGAACTGTGGCTGCTGGAAGTACGTGACGAGACGGGGACCCTGGTGGGGATCGCGCCGCTGATGCTCGTCGAAGTTTCGCCCATTCGCGGGATTCGTTGGCGGCAAATTGAGTTTATCGGCACATCGCTGGACCTGGAACACCTGGACATTATCAGCCGGCGCGGGCGCGAAAAAGAAGTGTTGAACGCTGTCCTTAATCATCTGAAGACGGAACATAAACGCTGGGATGTTTTATGTCTGAATCACTTGATCGATCATTCAACGACGCTGGCTCTTTTGCGCCAGTTGGATGACCCGCCCTGGCGCGAAATAGAAGCCATGATCGCACCGGTTCTGTTCTTGCCGGATAATTGGGACGATTTCTACAGTTCGCTCAGCAAGAATAAGCGTAAAAATCAGCGCCGGTTTCGCCGCGTGTTGGATGAACAGTATCCCGATGGGCGCTGGCGCTGGTATGTGGTTACTGAACACAGTGAGCTTGATGTGGCGGTTGACGAATTGATCGCGCTGCACCAGGACACCTGGGAAGCACGCGGTAAGCTGGGCGCGTTTGCAGGGAAACGCACGGACTTTTTCCGTGATATCGCGCGCCGCTTCCTTGAACGCGGCTGGCTGTTGCTCTCTCGGCTGGAGTTCGACGGGCAGTTGGCGGCGTCACAGTTTGCGTACTGCTATCGCGGACGAGTATATAGTTATAGTATGAGTATCAACCACGACTTTGACGACTCCAGCCCTGGTCACATGCTCCGAGAAATGATTTTGAAGCATGCAATTGAGTCCGGCGTCACCGAGTATGATTTTCTGTGGGGAGATGAAAGCCATAAATACAGTTGGGGAGCCGAGACACGCCGCGACTGGAATATGTATTGGTTCGCGGCCCCCCGTGCGCGCGTTGAGCAGTCCATGATCGACCGTTTACAAACCGGGTGGCAGTTGACCAAGCGAATGTTGCCGACGCAGTTCCGTAAACGTCTCAAAGATGCCGTTTCCGCTTCAGATGAAGAATGAGATGGGCACTTATTTCTGTAGAGCAGCCTGAATTCATAGCATATTCAGAGAAACCGACATGCCGCAACCTTAAGATTGTATATCGGTAGACGAGTGCATTACAGCACTCAGAAAGGGGTACCGCATGGCTAAGTTTCGCATCCTGTTGATCGTAATGGCCGGTTGGTTGATTTTACTGTTCAATATCGAGCGTCCCGATATTCTCAGGGGCGGCCAAAGCATCGACCTGAATTCGTTTGTGTATGTCCTGGCCGGCGGCATAATCGTGACGATGCTCATGTTTCCCGATCTAGGCAAGGAACGCTTCAGCCTGGTGGCTACCCCGTTTGCCGTTGCCTATGTCATGATGAAAATCCTGTTCAACCGCACCGCCTCTGTGGACAACATGTTCATCTACATCATGGTCACGGAGATCGTGACCCTCGGCATTACCCTGTGGGTCGGGCGAAATGTGTCGGTAGCGGTCGCCAGTTTTGAAGACGCGGTTGAAAATGCGGTGCTCGAAACGAGCAAGTCGCGGGCATTGAACACAACAGAAGGTACCGACCAGATCAACCACGAGTTGTTCCGCGCGCGGCGCTTTAACCGCCCCGTTGCCATCCTGTACCTGAAAAACTCACACCTGCCGGGATTAAGCCGCACGTTCTCCGAACAGTTTGATATCGAATATGCGTTCCGGCGGCGCTACCTGCTGCACCGGATCGCCCAACTGGTAGAGGCGCTGACCTACCGCTCTGATATCATCACGTGGCACAATGACAACCTGGTCATCTGTATGCCTGAAACCGACCGCGAAAACGCGCTCATGTTCGCCAAGCAGTTGCACTCCATGCTGCAAATTCGCCTCAGCCTGGATGTCAAAATGGGGATGGCGGTTTTCCCGCACGACGCGCTGATCATTGGCGACCTGATCGACACCGCCTTACAACACCCGGTGCATTTTGATAGCAACACGGTTGAACAACCCACACACAAAGATGATGGTGACTTCCCGGATGACGATGGCGGCGATACGCCAGGGGGGACGGGCAAACACCGCGACGAAGCCGCACAGGACGGCACCAAAACTCAGGAACTCAATATCCTCGGTTCTCCCTGGGTGGCCCTGCGCGCGATGTTCTCCGGGCCGCAATTGTTCCCGCTGGACGGCGTGCCGCTTGTCCAGACAGCGCTGGGCAGCCAATCCACCGATCCGCAGTTCTGGGTCAACGAACTGCCCTATCAAAGCGCCAGCGCCCGCGAGATTTACAGCTATGTGAAGCGGGCGTTTGACATGAGCGCGGTGCTGATCGTGCTGCCGATTGCGCTGCCAGTGATGCTGCTCATCGCTCTGCTGATCCGGCTTTCCGGTCCTGGGCCGATCTTTTTCCGCCAGCAGCGCACCGGGCGCGGCGGGCACCGCTTCACAATGTACAAGTTTCGTACAATGGTGCCCAACGCCGAGGAGCTGTTGCAGGACCTCGCCGCGCAGGGCCTCGCCAAACTGGACGAAAGCGGCAAGCTGGCCGAACCGCTCAAGCTCAAGCGTGATCCGCGCGTGACGCGTATCGGGCGTATTCTGCGCAAAACCAGCCTGGATGAAATGCCGCAGCTCTGGAATGTGTTCAAGGGTGACATGAGCCTGGTGGGTCCGCGCCCCACCAGTTGGAACGTGGACAGCTACACCCTGTTTCAGACGGAGCGCCTGAGCGTCCGTCCGGGGATTACCGGCTTGTGGCAGGTCTACAGCCGGGGCGATACGGATTTTGATAACTGGCTGGAATGGGATATGAAATATATGGAGAAGATGAGCCTGGTGCTCGATCTTCAAATCCTGGTGCGTACCGTTCTCAAAGTATTCGTTGGCAGTGGTGCGCGGTGACATCGGTATGACCCTGCGCCATCATAACCTGGGGAGGCTGCGCTGGTGCAAACGATTGTCGCACTGGTCTTCTGGATCAGCTTTTTACTGCTGTTCTGGGTTTATTTTGGTTATCCGCTCGTTATTTTTCTATGGGCGAAGTTCTATTCCCGCCCCGTACAAAAGTCTGCAATCACGCCCCGCCTAACCCTCCTGATCCCGGTCTATAACGAAGGGGACGTGATCCGCCAGAAGCTCGAAAACAGCATCGGCCTGGACTATCCCGCCGACCGTTTCCAGGTGCTCGTCGTCAATGACGGCAGCGACGATGACACACCCGCCATCCTGGACGAGTTCGCTGCCAGAGGCGTGACGGTCATCCACCAGCCGCAGCGCCAGGGCAAAATGGCGGGAGTCAACACCGGTTTTGAACACGCCAGCGGCGAAATCGTGGTGCTGAGCGATGCCTCACCGATTTACGAGCCGGACGCGCTGCGCCTGCTGGTGCAGTCCTTCGCCGATGAATCGGTCGGTGTCGTGGTGGGCACGCTGGCAACACGCGACGCCGGGACGGGTGTTTCGCAGAATGTCGGGTTATACTGGCGCTACGAAGCGGCGCTGCGCCGCTGGGAGAGCAAAACCGGCAGCACGGTCGCGGTACACGGCAATATGTTCGCCATCCGCAAAAGCTGTTTTCGCCCGCTGAGCGTGGGTACAATTAACGACGAGTTCAGTCTGGCGATGGAAACCATCCGGCAGGGCTTGCGCGTGGTCTACGAACCGGACGCGATCAGCTACGACGATGCCAGCGTCAGCATGGAAGACGAGGTTAAGCGCCGTTCGCGCATCAATGCCGGGCGTTACCAGGCGTTGTTTTCGTCGGGCTATGTGCGAATGCCCAACCTGAACACGGCATTCCGGCAGGTTTCGCATAAGCTGATGCGCCCGCTCGCGCCGATCTTCATGATCCTGATGCTCGTGGCGAACACGCTGGCGCTGACCGGTGTTTCAGATTCCGCACACCTGTTATGGCTGCGGGGATGGTGGGGCCTGCTGATCTGGTTGGGACAGGTCGCGTTTTATGCGCTGGCCGTGTTAGGCTGGCGTGCCGAACGCCGCCAGCGTGGGCGTTCCAAGCTGCTCAGCGTACCGTACTTCTTTGTCAGCACGAACCTGGCTGCGCTGGTCGGGTTGTGGCGGTGGCTCAGCGGCGCGCAGCACGTCACGTGGCAAAAGCGCAGCCGCCAATCGTAGCGCCTCCGGCCATATCCCGGCGCGGCCAAACTATATCCTTAAAGACTCTGTGTGGAGGAGATTCGGCAATATGTCCGAAAAAAATGAGAAGCCTACCCCCCGCCGCTTGAACCTGGAGATTCCAGGCGATCTCCCGGCAACCTATGCGAATTTTGCGATTATCACCCATTCTCCCTGGGAAATCTTTCTCGATTTTGCGCAGATTCTACCCAACACGCCCAAAGCGCGCGTCAAGACGCGGTTGGTCATGACCCCCACCAACGCCAAGATGCTGCTCAATGCGCTGCAAGATAACATCGCGCGCTACGAAACGCAGCACGGCGAAATCGAAATGCCGCCGCGCCCGCAATCGCTGGCCGACCAGTTATTCGGCGGGGTCCGGTCGGACGATGACGACAGCACAGACGATGGCGAACCAACCGGCGACGACGAACCGGGTAAGGACAACGTATCATGACGCACCTTGATATCCTTGACGCACTGGCCGAGTCCGTGCGCGAAACTTTCGAAGCCAAAAATCAAGCGCGAGATACCGCGATCAACCAGTCGCGCACCTTGATCCAGTACTGCGCCAATGCGATCCGCGCGGTCCACCGGCACGAATGGGACACCGCGCGCGAACGACTCAACGCCGCGCGTGAAGAAGCGCAAACCCTGACGGCGCG
>CAZMNL010000148.1:1441-7151 GCA_964567525.1 uncultured Anaerolineaceae bacterium | reverse complement strand
AGCGGGCAGGTAGGCGGACAGGAAGCCAGCCGCAGTCTGGAGATCACTAAAGGCCGGGAGCGGTCGGCGTGCGCATCGAGGACGACATGGTGATCACCGAGGACGGCGCGGAGAGCCTGACGACTTTCCCGCGTGATCTGCGCGCGGTCGGCGGGATGGTGTGAGCCGCGCGTATCGCCACCGCTAATGGCTTAGTGCTGCAAATAATCCAGCAGCAGGTGCGGCAGGTTCTTGATCGCGTCCCACTGCACGCGGTAGGTGATCGCGCGGTTATCCTGCGCCTCTTCGACAATCACGCCCGCGTCCTTGAGCTGTCCCAGGTGGCGCGAGACTGCCGACGCCGACAGACTCAGCTTGGCGGCGATCTTCTTGCCGTTGATCAGTCCCTCATGCAGCGCGATCTGGCGCACGATTTCCAGCCGCGAACTGTCCCCCAGTGCCTTAAGCGTGGCGAGCGCCTGCGCTTTGCTCTGCTCAATCTGCGCGACACGTTCCTGCGTGCGCTCGCTGTCAAACACAATCGTGATGTTGCCGTACCCGTAGAACATGTACACCTGCGACGAGATCATATACAGTGGGATGAACACGATCTCGCTCACCGGGTAATTCGGTGGCAGCGGGGGGACCAGTTGGTTTTTGCCGGTGACGTGTTCGTACAGCGCCATGCCGCCCTCACGCGCGAGCAAGGCGCTTTTGTCGTTTAGGGCCGTTTCCCAGTGCGGGCGCAGCACGTCAAGCTGCGCGTGGAAGAACACGTCCCAGTACCACTGCCAGAGGTCCGCCAGCCGGTTCTGAAAAGCGGGAATATCGCGCAGAATCTCATTTAGTGGCGTTTCGGCACACAGGCACAGCACCTCATAGGGCGTGTTTTCGAGCAGATCGACGAGCAGATCGCGGTCGAAGCCGGTGCGCGCGATCTCGTCTACCGGCAGGATGCGCCCAACCAGATAGAAAACGAACTCCGCCGGGGTCAGGGCGCGCATGTAGTCGATAAAACCGGGCACGTCGTTCTGATCCGGGTAGTCAATCGCCAGTTCAAAGAACAGGAACCCATCCTGATACGGTTTGTACAGCGTGTCCAATGCCTGCACGAAGTCCGGCGGCAGTTGCGCGCGCGTGCTCGCCGTCCGTTCGGAATATATCCCCGGATGGCACAGCGCGTGCAGGCTGAACAGCATCTCGAAGACCGGCGAGGTTTCAAAACGGATCAGGTTGGTAAGCGGGTCGGTAGTTTCAATGACCTGGATGGGCATGGGATTCCTTCTCTTGGTTGAACGTCAGCGTGCCATAGTTGCATTGTTGATTAAGATGTTAAGCGCTTTCGCCAAAGGTGTCAATAAAAGATAGAAGTTACGCAGTTGACAGTTATCAGTAGTCAGTTTGACAGGCGAACGTGATGCCCTGAGTCAACGGTCAACTGAAAACGGATGACTCGACGCCGAGAACCGGGCTTGTTCCTCATGGAGCCAATGTCATCTTGTGCAAATCAAAAGGGTTTTAGTTCACAGTCTTCAGTGATCAATTAACCGTAAAATCCGGCTCATGATCTCAGCCAGCTTGACTGTCAACTGATCACTGTTTACTACGCGGAGTTGAGATAGTGTGCGGCCACCCGTCCCACCAACCGCTTGAGGTCGGCGGCGCGCTGCGGGATGTTCAGCACTTCCCGCGCGCCATACGTGCGCGCGTACTGCTGGTACAGGCGGGGCAAATCGTGCCCCACCGCCAGGATCGGGCGGCGCGCATCCATGCCGAAGATGTGCGGCAGGATGGTGAGCTGCAAGGGCCGGTTCGGGTGCAACCCCACAACCACCAGGTCGAAGTCATAATAGTTCAGTGCGCACAGGGCGTCGGTATGGTCATCAACGGTCGTGACCGAGATTTCGCGGTCCAGCAGCAGGCTGATCGTGTTTATCAGGACATTGGCTGGACCATCAACCGCGTCAATCACGAGCACCTGCACCGGGCACGTAAACGCTGTACAGGTAGCGATGGGTTTTCTGATCGTGGTTGGGGAAAACTGTTGTTGCATGATGATGCGCCCTCTGCTTGCCTTGTTGTTTAATTGCGTGATTGAGCAATTATATTAGAATTTTAGCATTTGCAGGCGGCTTTGTCAAGCATTTTGCTGCCTGAGTAGGGGCACTGGCGTGCTGCGGGGATAGTTGCGCGAATCCGCAATCAAAAAAACCTCACCCAATCGCGCAGATGAGGTTTGCAGGGACTTCTGGCATGTGACGAAAGGTGATATGGGGCAAAAATCCTGGCGTTTCAAAAGGGCCTGGCCGGTAAAAAAATTCGGCTCATGCGGTGTGCTCGGTTGTGTGAATCACCGCGCGGACCTGTGCCAGGTGATCCGGATCGGCCAATATCAACAGGTGATCACCTTCTTCAAGGGGTGTGCTGCCTGTGGGGATGACAAACTCGTCATCGCGGCCCAGCAAGACGACGAGAGTCGCTTCCGGAAAGTCAATATTGACCAGTTGTTGTCCCGCTACGGCA
Organism: uncultured Anaerolineaceae bacterium; assembly: GCA_964567525.1. Taxonomy (GTDB): domain Bacteria; phylum Chloroflexota; class Anaerolineae; order Aggregatilineales; family Aggregatilineaceae; genus CAYRNY01. The sequence continues at coordinate 4,649 of CAZMNL010000148.1, read as the reverse complement.
GAATTTCGCGGCACAGTAAGCTCGAACAGCTCGCTTTTAATACCCTCAGAAGGGGTGAACTCCAGGGGGTATGCCGGTCTTTTGACTTCAACCTCATCGACTCCAAGCTTTTTGGCGACCAGGCTCAGGGTGGTTCCTTGAACCAGCACGGATGTCAGCACGATGAAGAAAACCAGGTTGAAGATGTCGCTCGCCTCGGATAACCCCGCCAGCAGCGGAAACGTCGCCAGGATGATCGGGGCCGCCCCGCGTAATCCCACCCAGGAGATGAAGGCCATTTCTGAAATACGCAACCGGGTCCACCACAGCGCGGCGAACACGCTCACAGGCCGGGCGACCAGCATCAGGAACAGGGCGATCAGCACGCCTTCTCCCATGATGGGTACCAGTTCGGACGGGAAAACCAGCAGCCCCAATGCAAAAAACATCACGATCTGCATCAGCCACGCCAGGCCCTCATGAAAGCGTCTCAAACTGTTTTTGTGAACAAAGTTGCTGTTTCCGGCAGTCACCCCCGCAAGGTAAACGGCCAAAAATCCATTGCCGCCTAACCCCGTCGTTGCGCCATACAACACCAGCACCAGGGCTATTGTGAACACCGGGTATAATCCCTCGTATTCCAGGCACAGCCGGTTGATGACGCGCGCCGTCAAACGCCCCACTCCGTAACCGACCGCCGCCCCCACCGCCATCTGTTGGATAAACATGGGCAGCAGGATTTGCAGGGAGTCGGCGGGGGTATCGATCAGGCGGATCATGCCCAGCGTGAGAAAGATCGCCATTGGATCATTACTGCCTGATTCCAGTTCGAGCAGGGGCTTCAGGCTGCCTTTCAGGCCAACGTTTTTGCCCCGGAGCACCGAAAAAACCGCCGCTGCATCGGTGGATGAGACAATCGCCCCAAGCAGGATCCCTTCCTGAAAAGAGAAACCGAGTAAAATCGTCGCAAACCACCCAACCGACAGGGCCGTGACGAACACACCGAGCGTCGAGAGAAGCAAGCCTTTGCTTAATACCGGGCGAATGTCATCAATGCGCGTATCCAGGCCCCCTGAATACAGGATAAACGCCAGCGCCATAACCCCTAGAAGCTGCGACAACCAGGGATCATCGAAATAGATTCCCCCCGGACCTTCTGAACCGGCCAGCATCCCGATCACCAGAAAGAGCAGCAGCGCAGGCACGCCCAGATAGACGGAAACTTTGCTGGCAAGGATACTCAGCAGCAGCAGTAACGCGGTCCATACCAAAATCACTTCGATGGTCATTGTTCGTTCGCCCCTGAACGGGCCAACCGTTCCGTACCTCTGCTACGCCGCGATCAACACAATCGCCACCAGCGCCGCGAACACGCCCCCGGTTTGCAGCCGGGTGAGGCGCTCGCGCAGGAACAACCACGCCCAGACCGCCGTCACGGCGGGGTACAGCGACGACACCACCGAAGCCACGTCCAGCCGCCCGGACTGCGCCGCCAGCAGAAAAAACGTGTTGCCGCCCACGTCCATCAGGCCCGCCAGCACGATCACGGGCAGCGCGGCCCGCGTGATCGGGCGCGTGGGTTTCTGGGTGAACATGAACAGCAGGATCACGATCAGCGATGCGCCGCGCGCCGCGATCAGCGGCCAGAACAAAGTATCCTCGTTCACGCGGTCCAGCAGAATGAAGAACACGCCGAAGCCCAGCCCCGCCACCGCCGCGAGTCCCAGACCCTTACGCGCATCATCCAGCGCGGACGGGCGCGCGATCAACCACACGGCCAGCAGCCCGCACGCAAACCCTGGCAGCTTCAGCCCACCGGGAAACCCCTCATTGATCGCGGCGAACGCGACCGGCAGCGCGGCCCCCAACACCGCCGCGACCGGCGCAGCGAGTCCCATACGGCCCACCGCCAGTGCGCGGTACTGCGCGGTCAGGCCCACTGAGCCGCAAATGCCCGCTGCGCTCGCCCAGATCACATCGACCAGCGCGGGCAGCGGCTCCGCCCAGGCCAGCGCCAGCCCAAACAACAGCACCAACCCGACCGCATACGACAGCACCATCACCCGCACGACGGGCGCGCGCTTGGCGGCGACCCCGCCGCTGAAATCGCTCGTGCCCCAGGCCAGGGACGCAAGCAAACCAAAACTGACTGCGGTAAATCCTGCTCCGGTGATCAAAATCCCTTATCTCCAGCTTATTTTTGCCCACGCAGCGCGCCCGGACTGCGATCCCGGTTTCGAGGGCGCGGGGCCGCTTAGCCGCCGGACTCGCCCGGCGCGGTATCATCGGCGGGCCGGGTGCGCCGCATCCCAATCGTGCGTTCGACAGGCAGGACGAAGGCGACGCCGGTATCGGGCTTGGTCAAATCATTACCCAGCACGTCACAGGCGGCGTCGATAATTGCATCGACCATATGATCATCTACCACGGTGAAAATGATCTGGTTCGTCTCTTCGGACTGGCTTATCACGCTTGCCATCGAGACAAACAGGTTAATCTCCAGCGACCGGCTCTGTTCTTGCAAGCGGTGCAGCCCGTGACTTTCGATCAGCGTGACGCCGGGCGCGCCCGCTTCCTGCCAGGCTTCGGCCACCGCCAACCCGCGTTCGATATACGTGGTGATCAAAAATACCATTTTAGCCATGCGCTATCCACTCTCCTACACGTCTGACTGCTTCTGGCTCTGTGCAAACGTCATCTTGGCGGGTTCCTGGTCCTTGAAGACCGCCCGCACCAGCGGCGGCGTCATCACAGTAGTGATCAGAATCACCAGGAAAACCGGGTCAAACAACGCGGCATCCAACAACCCATTCGCCAACCCCAGCGCTGCGATGATCAGGCCGACTTCGCCGCGTGAGATCATGCACACGCCCAACCGGAACGACTCGCCCCGGCTAAAACCGCCGATGCGCGCGCCTAACCCGCTGCCCACGATCTTTGAGACGACCGCGATCACGGTCAGCACGGCGACCAGCGGCAGCAGATGGGTGCTGATATCCTTGAGATCGGTATGTAAGCCGACATTGACAAAGAAGATCGGCACCAGGAACGCATACGAGAGCGCGTTCACCGTGCCGGTAATCTCGCGTTTGGCGCGTTCGTTGGCCTGGCTCAGGCCCACCCCCGCGATAAATGCGCCCGTAATCGCCGCCACGCCGCCCAGCGCATCCGCCGCCCAGCCAAAGACCAGCGCCGCGATCAGCGCATACGAAGCGATCCCGGTGGCAAG
>CAZMNL010000148.1:0-1431 GCA_964567525.1 uncultured Anaerolineaceae bacterium | reverse complement strand
TCTGTGCCAGCGTCAGCGCAGAAAGTCGTGCCAGCAAAAACCACGCCGCCAGCAGCGATCCCCCCAGGAACAACACCATACGCACAAAAATCCAGACCAGCGCCGCGACGGAAGCCTCGCTTTCGGACCCCAGAGTGGCAATCACGACCGAGAGCAGCAGGATCGCCAGCACATCATCCACGACGGCGGTCGCCAGCAGGCCGAAGCCCTCTTTGGTGCGCAGGATGCCGAGTTCCAGCAGCGTCTGCGCCGAGATACTCACCGACGTTGCCGCCAGCACCACGCCGGCAAAGATCGCCGACTCCATGCTGTAGTCGAACAGCACTACCACAGGCACGGTCATCGCCACCGGCAGCAGCGCGCCGATAATGCCGCCCCACATGGCAACGCGGCCCACAGCGAACAATTCCCGCAGGTGAACGCCCAACCCCACGTTAAACATCAGGAACAAAACACCCAGTTCGGCCAATTCTTCGACAGCCGTCGTAAGCACTTCGGGGTCCTCAAAAACGCCCCAGTGCATCAGGTCGATGATGGTCGGACCAAGCACGATACCCGCCAGCAGTTCGCCAAAGACGCGCGGCTGGCCCACCATGCGCGCACCGGACCCCATGATCTGCGCGATGCCGATGACCAGACCGAGCACCAGAAACAACTGTACAACGACACTACTTTCCACGCCTGGCACCTTCCTCAAAAATAGCTTTAAGCGATAAGCCGTCAGCGAAAAACAGACGGCGAGCGAAGCGCGTGTGATCATCCTACGGCATAACGCCGAGCGTAAAACGCGCGGCCTCGGTCGTTACCGGGGCCAACCCCGACACAGCCACCAGCGCATCGCCATATGCGCCGCCCACCGTGACTGTCCAGGACCCCTGTGGGGTGTCCTCACCGCTGAGCAGGCGCAGCACCGGCCCCTCAGGATTGCCCGGCTGGATCACCTGCACCAGGAAGCGCTGCGGCAGCAGGTTATCCATGCGCAGCCAGCCTTCGGACTGCCAGCCGCCGTCGTCGCGCTCGAAGTCCGAGAAGTAGCCGATCTCCGGGATGCTCACATCGTCGATCAACATGCCCGGCTGCGTCACGGCGGCGTCGGTGATGTACTCAAAGCGCACCAGGATTTCCCCCCCGGCGTAGGGCGTCAGGTCGATGCTCTGCGCGGCCCAGCCGCCGCTGGACCCGGTGTAGGCGTGCCCGTAGCTGTTGCCGTGCGGGTTCTCGGTGGTGGTGAGATCGGTTTCCTGCGGAGTCCACGTCGCGCCGCCGTCAGTCGAGATCATCACGTAGCCGTAGTCCCACAGGTTTTCAATGAAGGTCCACAGCCGAAAATTGAGTGTCGCCGCCTCCACGCTGGTCAGGTCGAAGGCGCGCGTCAGGCGTGTATCGCTCTCGTCCGTGCGGTTGGACCACCACATATACGCGCCGCTGTAG
>CAZMNL010000147.1:2453-7152 GCA_964567525.1 uncultured Anaerolineaceae bacterium | reverse complement strand
AACCCCGTGCATGATCATATACTCGCCGACCGTTAACTTGAGGTCTGCCCGCGCAAGCTGATTACGCCATTTTTTGGCAAAACCTCTATCGGCGACCACGCGATCAAGCTGGCGGGCGATCAGATTTTGCTCCTCTTCCGGATCGGAGTCCTCCATGCCCTCAAACTCAGCTAACAGGCTGCCGTATTCGGAAGTGTAACGTCCGAGCCGTTCTTCAACGCCTTGTTTGCGATCAGAGCGAATACTGATAATCCCAACAACCAGAATGAGGACCGCAAAAACACCAGCGACCACTGCGATTAACATATTGTCCATTATACGCTACGGACCTCCCTGACTACCTGCTTACAACCTACTTCTATTATACTCGGAAACCTTCAGGACTGAGCACAGAAAACGATCTGGGGACATGCCAGGGAATCCGAACCATGTCCCCAGACAGTACCGCGCCATTTTTCACCTAGTAACGCGACATACCAATACCAAAGACGGACGCCGGCAGGTGAATACCCGCATCCTCGATTTTGTCGATGAACTTCGGACGTAACCCGGTTGGGCGAATACGACCGATGATCTTCCCGGCTTCGACTCCCGTCTGCTCAAACTCGAACAGGTCGGACATCGTAATCACGTCACCTTCCATCCCCTGAATTTCGGTGATCTTGGTGATCCTGCGCGAACCGTCCCGCATACGTTCCTGGTGAACGATCAACTCAACCGCCGATGCGATCTGCTCGCGGATCGCGCGCTGCGGCAGGTCCATACCTGCCATCAAACACATCGTTTCCAGGCGAGCGAGTGTATCGCGGGGACTGTTAGAGTGTGCGGTGGTCATCGAGCCTTCGTGACCGGTGTTCATCGCCTGAAGCATATCCAACGCCTCACCCGAACGACATTCCCCAACCACGATACGGTCGGGACGCATACGCAGTGAGTTCACCACCAGGTCGCGGATACTAACCTCTCCACGCCCCTCGATATTAGCCGGGCGGCTTTCCAACGGGACGACATGCTCCTGGCGAAGCTGTAGTTCAGCCGCGTTTTCAATCGTCACGATGCGCTCATCATTGGGGATAAAGCCAGAAAGCACGTTCAGCAGCGTTGTTTTCCCCGAACCCGTACCGCCGGACACCACAATATTGAGTCTACCGATCACCGTCGCGCGCAAAAACTCCGCGATTTCAGGCGTCATAGAACCAAACCGGATCAGGTCTTCTACCGTGAGCGGACGCTTGGCAAATTTACGGATCGTAACCGTCGGACCACACAGCGAAATAGGCCGGATCACCGCATTCACACGCGAACCATCCGGCAAACGCGCATCCACCGTCGGTGAGCTTTCGTCGATACGACGGCCCAACGGAGCCACGATGCGATCCAGCACGCGCAGTACGTGATCCTCATCTTCGAAGTTCACGTTCGTGCGCACCAGATTACCCTGGCGCTCGATGTAAATGTTCTTTGGTCCGTTGACCATGATTTCCGTGATGCTATCATCTGCCAGCAGTAGTTCCAGCGGCCCAAATCCCAGGATTTCAGCGATGATAGCATCAAACAGCCGTTTGCGTTCGCTGCGCGTCAAGACAATGTTCTCTTCCGATAGGATGGTCGAGAATAGTTCTTCAATCGTGGCGCGCACGGCGGGCGAATGCGGGTCCACACTGCTGTCCAGTTCGGCCAGCAGCTTATTCTGGACACGCACCTTCAAATCATGATAGTTACTCGTCGCATCGGTCCGAGCCGCAGTCGCCGCACCGGTAGAAGTTGGCACCTGCTGCCGGCGGCGCGCCTGTTCGAGCTTCGTTTCATCGCTCGGTTCCGGCTTTTCTGGCTGCTGACCACCACCACGTTCAATTCGTCGCAATAAGGACATACCCTACCTCCATGAACCAACCAACTTACTGTCTGACACCTATGCTTCCGATACGTTATCCACCAAAGATGGACCGCAGTCCGCTGCTTGAACGCGTTGTGCCGATAGTTTCCGATTCCTGTTCTGGCATTTCTTCACCCGGCGACTCGACATCATGCCGGATGTACTCCGCCAATGCCACCAACTCCCGCCCTGGTGAACGTGACTTGAGTTTGGCAACCAACGGTACTCCCTGGTTAACAGAGGTCAGGATCGCCCGGTCATCCATCGGAACAGCACCCACGACCTGCCGCTTGAGATGGCTTTCGATAGATGCGGTGGGGACCGTCCCACGCCCGCGATCTTTCTCGTTAGACACCCGATTCAAGACAAACAGTGTTTTTTCGATTAAAGGGGTATCCGATTTGAGTGTATCGAAGATGTCCAGCATCTTTTTCACATTGCGAACAGAAGGAATCGTCGGATTAGCAACCAGCAGAATGCGCTCCGCCAGGTTGAACAGTTTCAGCGTCAGATCATCATACTGCGTGGGCATATCCAGCAGGATGAAATCAAACATCGACGCGAGAATTTGCAGCAGTTCCGCCACATCATCGGGGTGAATATCATACGCATGTTCGGGATGTGAAGGCGCAGCCAGGACTTTTAACCCGCTGCCATGAGTCACCAGCACACTGTCGATCACTTCCTGGTCAACATCTTCAACGACTTTGGTCAGATCGGAGATATTGGACTGCGTTTGCAGATTCAAAAACGCATCCACATCCCCAAACTGAAAATTGCAATCCACCAGCAGCACGCGCGTATCTGGACGCATCAGCGCCGTTGCTACGTTGGTCGCAATCGTCGTCACACCGGCCCCCGCCTGGGGGCTGTAAACCGCAATCACATGCCCGGCCCCGGTCGCCTCAATAATACCCTTATGCTGATGCTGCCCCATTGCCGCCGTTCGCATTGAGGAGAGCGCCTGTTCCTGCTGCCGGATCGGTTCGTAGCGTTCGTATACGCGCCGTATCGTGACATACAGTTCTTCGCTGGCAATCGGTTTAGTGAGGAAATCACTGGCCCCGGCCAACATCGCCTGACGCAAATAGTCCGGCTCGCTCTGGACCGACATGATCACGACTGCCGCTGTGCGCAGGGCGGTGCTGATCGCTTTGGTCGCGCTGATGCCGTCCATATCCGGCATATTGATGTCCATCAGGATCACGTCGGGTTTGTACTGCTGAGCCATCTCAATCGCTTGACGCCCGGTACCAGCCCCATCGCTGACGACCTCAATGTCTTTTTCAAACGCCAGCAATTTTCGCAGATTTTCCCGCGTATCTGGAATATCATCTACAATGAGTACCTTGATCACACCTTCGCCGCTCATCCGTGTTGTTCCTTCCAGATCACTCTCATAACATCCCCCTGGATTTGCCGGGCATGTGCGCAACAAATGTGCCGGAAGCACGTTGCGCGTCCTTCCTGGCACATTTTCTCATAGAACCCAATCAAGACACACCGTGCCCGGTTTATTGTTCCGCCGTCACAACCGCACCGAGAAAGTCGTACAGTGTTGCGATATCAAAACGCCGTACACTGGTGATCGGCGGCTCAAGCGCGAATTCCAGGGCGTTCGGCGGCTCAGCATTGAATTCGCGGATCATGTAGTCCAGTGTTACCGGCTGCGTGTTCACCACGCGGTCATCACCGGCAGCGCGCAAAGCCAGCGTGATCGGAATCTGCGCATCCACCGCCCAGGTCAACACCAGCGCATCCTGAGGCGTAACACCCAGCGTGATCAGCAGCGGCGTATAGGAAGTTGCCGACGGCTGTGGGGTGGTATTCTGGGGCTGTTGAGCGCCTTCACCGGGCGGACGGACATCGAGCGGGGTCGGCGTGGGTGTCTGACCAAACAACGTGCCCGTTTCATCAAAGTACCCCACCTTCACCACAAACGCATTCTGGACCGTATACTGCGTAACCAGACGCGGGCGCTGAGAAGCCTCACTGGGGCCAAGCAGCACCCCTTCCGTAGTCAGCGCACTTGCCTCGGTACGCCCCTGACGCGGCGCGCCGATGATCAACTCACCGGTTTCGAGACTCGTAATCAGCGACACATTGTTAGGCAGCCTGGTTTGGAACGTGGGATCGACATCAATGAACAGGAACGACAGGATCACATCCACGAAGTCCCCGTTCTGGATTCCGTAAGCTACCTGCCCGATACCGGAGGGGTCCACCGGAATCGAAACCGCGACCCAACTACGATCCTGGGGTAAACCATTCAACATCGCCGCGGCGTCCGAGCCTTCGCGCGCGATATCGTAGAGATTATCAACAATATAGCGCGAGAGGATCGGCGACCCCCGGAAAATATCAGTGCGGGCGATACGGCCAACGATCAGATTAATATCTTCAGCCCGGAAATAATTCCCCGATTCCGGCAGCGCATCGCGCGGCCACTGCTGGATCGTCACCCCATTCTCAGGGATGACCAGGCCACGTGGTAAATCCTGCAAGGCGACTACGATTTCAACCGTGTCAATTTGCGGTGTGAGCACTTGCTGAGCCGGGCCACCACTGCCGCCCGTCGTCGCGCCATCCCCTGTGTCATCGCCTTCGTCGTCATTGCCGGACATCAGGAAAACCACGCCGACAACTCCCAACAAGACCACCAGGCCAATCAAAATAAGCAATCGGTTTCGCATGTACTATCCTCCCAGAAGGGTTGCGCGCAGATATACCAACCCCAGCATAATCCCGTTAAACATACTGACTTTTAGTGTAGTCTGATGCCCCAAATATGCAAACAGTCCTACAGTCCTGGTTATAGCACTA
>CAZMNL010000147.1:0-2443 GCA_964567525.1 uncultured Anaerolineaceae bacterium | reverse complement strand
ATAACCGGGCAGCGCACCGCCCGATCACGACCCACTACATGATGTCTTCCGCTACAGGCAATAATACAATATAACTGCTGGGTTCGTCTTCAGAACTGGCAACTTCTAACGATCCCCCAACAAGTTCTATCCGGTTCCGAAGCGTGCGCAGGCCAAAAACATCTTCACCGCGTTCTTCTGCAAACACTTCACCGGGATCGAAACCGCGCCCATCATGTTCAATACTGGCCTTAAGCCATTCCGGGCTGACATCAAGTACAATCGAGATGGACCGGGCATTCAAACTATCGCGTGCGTTGCCCATGATGCCCTGCACCGAGCGGAACATCATCACTTCAATATGGCCGGGCAACCGGCGTTCATCACCCAATATATTGAGTTGAGTTTTGATATCCGTCTTTTCCTGGAACGCCCCCACATAGCGCCGGATGGTGGGAACCAGTCCCAGGTCATCAAGCATCATGGGACGCAGATCGAAGATGAAATCGCGCACCTTCTGGAAGGTCGAACTGGCTGCCGTTTTGAGATTGCCCAGTTCCTCTTCAGCCCGTTTGGTGTCCTGATTGAACAACCGCTGGCAAATCTCCGCTTGAAGAATGAAGTTTGTCAATGATTGAGCCGGACCATCGTGCATTTGTCGTGCCAGCCGCTGGCGCTCAGCTTCCTGGGCTTCAACCATGCTGACAATGGCCTTCGTTGATAACTCGCCACCGCTGCCGAACATATCGGAAGACAAGCGCCCCATTGCCGCCCCTGAGGGCAGTTGATCGGGCTGCACGCCGCGCAGCAAGTCCAGCAGCCGCCCCAGCAGTTTTTCAATGTACTGGAGTTCCTCCTGATTACCCTTCAGCTTATCAAGCTGGCCCTGCATTGACAGCAACCGCGTTTTTAGATCGAGCGCGTTATCGTAGGCGGTCTTGATATCAGGGCGCGGAATAGTATCGAAATTCGACTCTACACGCCGGAGCGTCGCGCTAATCGCCACGTTCCGTTCGCGCATCTGGTCTACTTCAAACTGGGTTTGGTTAATCAACTGCTGGTTTTCTTCAATACGGGCCTGGATCGTTTCGTACTCGGCCTCAAATTCTGCCAGCAAGTCGTCTTTGAGGGTTGCTCCCTGGGTCATCGTTTATCCCTCACACTCCATAATTTAATGGTCTGTCTCTTCCCGTTCAGAATCCGTGTCGCCCTCCCCCTCATGACCCGCCGTGCGCACCCACCCCCGGCGCAGCGCGTAGACTGCTGCCTGTGTGCGGTCCCGCACATCGAGCTTTTTCAGGATGGAGGTCATGTGGTTCTTGACCGTCTGGTGACTGATGCCCAACAGTTGGGCAATTTCCTTGTTGCTTTTCCCCTGAGTTACATAGCGCAGAATTTCCATTTCACGGGGACTCAACGGGACAAAGTGCTCGCCGGGATCAACCATATACGGCCCGGTGATGGCTTCGACGCCAGCATCCAACCAGGTTTGCAGCCCTTCACGATCAAAGACCTTATCGCCGACAACGTAGTAGCCGTGCGCCACTTTGCGCACAATCTCTACCAGGCGCTCCGGCTCGATCTCCTTCGGGCAATAAGCCGCCCCACCCGACCGCATCGCGTGTAGCACCTGTTCCATATCATCATAGGCAGTCAACAACACAATCGCCGTCGTGGAGTGTTCCGCTTTTAACCGGTGGGTGACTTGCAAACCGTTGATGCCGGGCAGGTTGATATCCAACAGTAACACATCCGGTCGCAGCCGGTGAACCAACTGTAATGCCCTTTCGCCGCTGTCACCCTCACCTACGACATCAATGTCATCTTCTTCAGCGAAGATATTCAGCAGCCCTTGCCGGAATACCGGGTGATCGTCCACAACCAACAACCGGATTGGCTGTTCAGCACCTTTTGCTTGATCTTTCGCCATAGTCAAAGAATTAACCTCAAGGATTTATGAACCCATCACGTATCCGGGCTTGAACATGATAACTTCCTTGCGTGAGTATATCATAGGATGGAATCAATAAGTAAGCAAAATCTAGTAAGCGTAAAGAGAGAATCAGTGACAAGCGCCGTTCCAACGCAGCGCATAAACAGCCATATTGCCCCCACCCGCCTCTGGTGCATAGGGCGCACTGGTCACGAAAACCGGGTTGCCGCCCAGTCGCGGATCATCTTCCGGCACAGGAAGCTGATCGGGAAAGACCATCAGGTAACGCGCTCCCCGTTCGCACATCAACTGCATCAGCGCCGCGTCATCGCGGATGATCGGGACAACTTCGGGACTCACCAGCCCGGCCAGGTCCAGAATCGGGCGCGGGGCGTAATAGCCCACCGCGCCGATATCGTGAACTGCGAGCAAGTCTTGCGGCGGGATGTGCTGCTGTACCCACTGCGCCGTATCGACCATTTCGGTATTGATGATGCGCACATCCGCCCCGTACTGTCGCGCACCGATCAC
>CAZMNL010000146.1:0-7174 GCA_964567525.1 uncultured Anaerolineaceae bacterium | reverse complement strand
GTGGGCTATATGACCCAGTCATCCGCGCTCTACAGCGACCTGACGATCTATCAGAACGTGGCGTTTTTCGCGGGCTTGATGGGCCGCCCCGACCGCGCCGCCATCGAAGCCGCGATTGAGTTCGTCAGCCTTAGCGACCGCATGCACAGCCGGATCGGGACGCTCAGCGGCGGGATGCGCCAGCGTGTTTCGCTGGCGTCCGTGCTGGCGCACCAGCCCGACCTGATCCTGCTGGACGAGCCGACCGTCGGCGTGGACCCGCAGCTACGCTTCCAGTTCTGGGACCACTTCCGGCGTATGGCCGCGCAGGGCATCACGCTGCTGGTGTCCAGTCACGTCATGGACGAGGCGGAGCGCTGCGACCGGCTCGGATTCGTGCGCAGCGGGCAGTTGATCGCCGAAGGAACCGCGGACTCGCTGCGCGCGATGGCGGGCATGGACAATATCGAAGAAGCGTTTCTGCACTTTGCCGAACACAAGGGAGTCGCCAATCATGACCACTAACCGCATGATAATCCTCGCGCGCCGCGTAATTCACCAGATGCTCGCCGACCGCCGCACGCTGGCGCTGATGATCGTTATCCCGGTGATCCTGCTGAGCTTCGTCGGGATTCTGATCCGGCACGAACCGGGCGGGCTGGTGATCAGCGTGGTCAGCGACGACACCGGCGCGGAGACGCTCGGCAATTCGATTGTGTTGGGCGAACGGCTGGTCACGGTGCTGGACCAGTTCGACGAGTTCGAGACGCAGATCATGACCGAGTCGCAGGCGCGCGACGCGCTCGACGACGGCGACACCCACGCCGTGATCCGCGTGCCGGAAGACTTCACCGCCACCGTGATTCGCACGCGCGAACTGGCGCTTGACGTGGAGTTCGAGGGATCGAACCCGATGATCTCCGAACAGTTGACGCGCATCCTGGAGCGCGTCGGGCCGCAGTTGATGAACACGTTGGTCAGCGCCAACCTGCCCGCCGCCGGGGGCAGCGACAGCGCCGCGCCGGAAGTGACCACGCGCATCGATGCGGCCTACCTGCACAGCGGGCCGGAATACGACCAGTTGGACTACATGGCCCCGGCGCTGGTCGGTTTCTTCGTGTTTTTCTTCGTCTTCCTGCTGACCTGTATCGCGTTCCTGCGCGAGCGCTCGACCGGCACCCTGGAACGCCTGCTCGCCACGCCGATCCGCGCGCACGAGATCATCATCGGTTACATGCTCGGTTTCCTGGTCTTCGGGCTGGCGCAGGGCGCGCTGACGCTGGTGTTCACGATTGTGGTGCTGGATATCAACTACGCCGGGAACCTGCTCAGCATGTTCCTGATCGAGTCGATCCTGGTGATGCTCTCGGTCAACCTGGGCATCTTCCTGAGCACGTTTGCGCAGAACGAGTTCCAGGTGTTGCAGTTTATCCCGCTGGTGGTGGTGACTCAGGGTTTGCTGGGCGGCGTGATCTGGGAGGTCGAGAATATGCCGGCGTGGTTGCAGCCCGTCTCGCGCATCATGCCGCTGACCTACGCCAACCGCGCGCTGCGCGACGTGATGATCAAGGGCGAGTCGCTGATCGGCGTGTGGGACAATGTGCTGATCCTGCTGGGGTTCGTGGTGCTGGTGATCGTGCTCTCGGCGCGCGCGGCGGGCCGCGCGAAGATTTGAGCCTGTCGCGGGGGCATTGTGACGTAAAAGGGCGGGTTTTGAAACCCGCCCCTACGTTGCACCACCGGCCACCATCGCCTGCACTGCCGCGACGATCTCGATGGTGTTCGGCAGTTTCTCGCGCCACAGCGTCGGGACGTGCAGCCGCAGGCCCGGCAGCAGCGGAGTCGTGAAGTTGCCGTCAGCGTCGAGCGCGGCGGGGGCATAGAGTCCGGTATCCTGCAAGCGGTAGAAGCGCGCGTCTTTGCGGATCGGGTCGATGATCCAGTATTCGCGGACCCCGGCCTTCTCGTATTCCTCAAATTTCTTCCCGTAATCGCGCGCCACACTCTCCGGCGAGACAACCTCAATACAGATATCCGCCGGGCCGATCATGGCGGTTTCGGTAAGCGTGCCGGGGTTGTCGTTCAGGATCACCTGCACGTCCGGCTCGCGGATCGCGTTCACCGCGTCCAGGCGCATCACGAAGGGGGCGCTGCGCACCTGTCCCACTGGATTCAAACCCATATAAGTATCCAAAAGATGCCTGAAATATGCGGTTAACGCATCATGCGTGGCTGATACAGGTGACATCATAATCACATATCCCCCTACCCATTCGCGGAAGTGTTCCGCATGGTACACCATGTAGTTCTCTGCTGATACGTCCTGCGCAATGATTTCGCCCACCGGCAGCACGGCAGAGGGAGCCAGCGTTGTCGTTGTCATTCCTGCACCTCCGATGCCGAATATCGGATTCGATATCGAACAACTCAATTGTAGCACAGCAGGGAAAACGCGCGGCATAGGCAGCGTTCTTGCACTTAGCTGACGGCTGAAAGCTGTTTTACCGCAGCAGCGCTAGCGCCACGCCGGACATCGACGCGAGGATGCCGACCAGCCAGAAGCGCTGCACGACCTGCGTCTCGCTCCAGCCGCTCAGCTCGAAATGGTGGTGAACCGGCGTCATGCGGAAAAGCCGCTGCCCGCTGGTCAGCTTGAAGTAGGACACCTGCAAGATCACGCTCACGGTTTCCGCCACCGGGATGATCGCCACAATCGGCAGCAGCAGCCATTGGCCGGTCATCAGCGCGACCGTGCCCAGCGCCGCGCCAATCGCCAGCGATCCTACGTCGCCCATGAACATCTGCGCGGGGTGTGCGTTGTACCACAGGAACCCGAAACACGCGCCGACCATGATAAACGCGAACTGCACCAGGAAAGTCTGCCCCTGAAGCTGCGCGATCACACCGTAGGCCGCGAACGCGCTCGCCGAGATCAGCCCGGCCAGCCCGTCGAGTCCGTCGGTGATGTTGACCGCGTTGCTCATGCCGACGATGATGAAAACCGCCGCCGGAATCCACAGCAGCGGGGGGATATCCACGAAGTTAGGATACAGGGGGATAAAAACGCCGTTGGCCGCCGAAAAACCGCCGCCGACAAAGGACATCACACCGGCGACGAGAATCGCTAAAATGACCTGAAATCCGAACTTGGTGCGCGCGCGAATGCCTTCGCCCTGTTCGCGCTTGCCCCGGATGCCTTCCAGGTCGTCCCACGCGCCCAGGATGCCAAAGCCGATCAGCACGAACAACGGCACAAGAATACTCGACCCGGTGAGGCGTTCCTGCACCAGCCGCGCGAGGTTCAGGCCCAGCGTGATCAGCACGACCGGCACCAGGATCAGCACACCGCCCATGGTGGGCGTACCCATCTTGGCGCGATGGCGTTCCGGCCCGGTTTCACGAATCTCCTTGCCGATGCGCAGCCGCCGCAAAATCTCAACAAATGGCCCCCCCCAGATCGCGGTGAGCAGGAACGTGATCGCCCCCAGGGTGAGCGCAAATGGAAGTTCAGGAGTCATAAGATTGATACGCGAAAACTCGTTTTTGCCCGGTCAGAATGCAACAGTTAGGCTGATCCACAGAAATAATTACCCATTTGATGGTTCGATCCCCGGCAGCGTTTGGGTGTCCCCTTCCCTGAGGGAAGGGGGAACGCGCACGCGGTGCGCGCGGGATGGGGTATTATTTTCATGGCGTAGCCTTAACGACAGCACGCCGCGATAAGCCGCGTGTGCGGATTGTACGCGATCCCGCGCCGGATGCAAAAAAACGCGCTTGCGCGCCGCTAGCGCCACTCCCACACCGGCTCGCCGGACAAAATGCGGCGTACCTGGTCAGGGAAGCGGTCCGGGTCCAGCGGCTTACCCAGGAACCCATCGAAACCCGCATCCATGGCCTTTTTCATCTCGTCTTCGCTGGCTTCGGCGGTCACAGCCACGACCAGCGTATGTTCGAGCCGGGGATGGTTGCGCAGCTTGCGCAGCGCCTGATAGCCGTCTTCATACGGCAGGCGGATATCCATCAGGATCAGGTCAAGCTGCGGCAGCGTGTCGGCAAACTGGACAACCTGCCAACCGCTGGTTTTCCACTCGCAATGGTTCACGCCCATGTGCGCCAGCAGGCGCGCAATCAAGACAAAATTCGGGACGTTATCCTCAACCACCAGGATATGCGCCTCGTGAGGGTTAAGCGATCCACTCATGAAAAATCGTCTCCCTTTAATAGGCCGGGACCCAAAACCGCCCACTCGCTAGCCCGCGCCTCTGCGGTGGCAGCTTCTCCGGTCAATGTATATGCCCGGTCACGACGGCGAAGGCCGTTTTGCTTGTTGACGGGTCTACGCGCTTATTATGCTCCACAAACGCAATCAATACCAAACGCGCCGCGCCGCTGTCACCCAGTCAAAATCCCCTCTACGCGGCTCAATACTCGCGCAGGAACGGTTCGCCGCCCTTCGCCACCAGTTCGTAACGCAGGATGTCGGGCGGAATCTCCATCAGCACGACCAGCCGTTCGAGCAAGGTCTGCGCGACCGGCGCGGCGGTCATGCTGCCCCAGTAACCGGCGGGCCGGTCCAGCTTGACCAGGAAGGACACCACCGGGTCATCGGCGGGCAGGAAGCCGACAAAGGTGGCTATCGAGTTGCCCGGCGCGTATGGCTCGTAGCCGCCGGTCAGCGTGGGAATCTCGGCGGTGCCGGTTTTGCCCGCGACGGTGTAACCGGGCAGGGCAAACTCAATTTCGTTGCTCTCTTGCAACACGCGCACCATGATATCGCGCGCGGTGTGGGCGGCGTCGGCGCTGATCGGGCGGTGGCTGGCAGAGGACTCGGTGATGATCATTTCGTCGCCGTCGATGCGCGCCTTGACAATGTGCGGCTGCATGATCAGCCCGTCGTTGGCGATGGCGTTCAAAGCGGTGAGCATTTGCAGCGGCGTCACGGCGACCCCCTGCCCGTAGCTGTTGTTGAGAAACTGCGCCTCGCTCCAGTTCGGGCTGGTCGGCTCGACCAGGATACCCGCCGATTCGCCTTCGAGATCGACGCCGGTCGGCGTGCCGATGCCGAACTCGCGCAGCTTGGGGTACACCGTGTACGGTCCCAACTGCATAAACAGCGTGGCCGTGCCGGTGTTCAGCGAGTCGATGAAGACCTGCGCGAAGTCGGGGTTCCCGCGTGAGCGCCGGTCCCAGTTGCAGATATTGACGCCGCCCGCCTCGAAGCAGCCCGGATCGTAATACGACCAGCCCAGGTTGTAGATCGTGGGGTCGGCATCCAGGGCCAGGGCCATCGTCACCACCTTGAAGACCGATCCCGGCTCGTAGATGTCGCTGACGGCCTGGTTACGCGCCAGGTCGAGATTGCCCGCCGAAAAATCTTGCAGCGCCATCGGCGGGTAGTTCGCCATCGCCAGAATCTCGCCGTTGCGCGGGTTCATGATCAGGATCGTGCCGCCGGTCGCGGTGGCGTCGCGCTCAATCGCCTGATTGAGCACGTTCTGTGCAAGATGTTGCAGGTCGCGGTCGATGGTCAGTTCCAGGCTGATGCCGTTGCGCACGCGGGTTGAGGCGCTGTTGTTCTCGTCCACCGTCGGGACAGTGCTCTTGGTCACGCGGCGCGACTGCCCGGCCAGCAGCGATTGGTAAAAGCCCTCGACGCCGTAATACCCGCGCCCGTCCTGCCGGTTATCCGCGCCCGCGTACAGCCCGACGATCTGGGCCATCAGTTCGCCCTGCGGATAGATGCGCGTGGGGATCGGCTCGATCACAATGCCGCTGATTCCCAGGTCGATGATCTGCTGCCCGGTTTCGAAATTGACGCGCGCAGCCAGCAGCACGTAGCGGTTCGGGTATGTGCCGTCTTCGCTGGGCAGCAGGGCGCGATAGAGTTCGTCCTCAGTCATGCCCACCAGCGGGGCAAGCTGCATGGCGGTTTCCTGGCGGTTGCTGACCGCGTTGGGGCTGATGCCGACGCGGTATTCAAACGAGTTGGTCGCCAACAGATAACCGCTGCGGTCGTAAATCAGGCCGCGATTGGGCCGTACCTCGACCGTCTGGAACAGGCGCGTTTCGCGCCGCTGGTCGAGCGTCTCTTTGGTTTGCGGGTCCATGTAGAACTGGAACGACAGCAGCCGCGCCAGCAGCACGAACGCAATTCCGACCAGCAGCACACCGATCAGGGTCAGACGCCGGTTGAGAAGGTCATTCGATGCGGGATTCGTCGTCGTAGCCATAGGCGAAATGTCCTTGAAAGATAGCCCTGCCGGGCGGGTTTGGAAACCCGCCCCTACAAAAAACGCGGTCTGCAAGCGCGCGGCGCGGTGTTTCAGGCGGTCACACTGACAACTGACAACGGACCACTGATGACTCCTCTACTCGCTGCGCCACTCGTCGAACTGGTGGCGCAGGCTGTCCCATTGTTTTTGCAGCCAGCCGCTCAGCGTCTCGTCGTAGATTTCGGCGGCATCGGTCGGGGCAGGAGTCGGCGTGGGTGTGATTTTCGGGCGGTTGTAGCGGTAGCCGTCCACGATCAGGTACATGATCTCGTCATCCTGGGCGGAACGGAAGCCGAGTTCGGCGGCGCGCGTCATCAGGCGCGGCAGGCTTTGCTGTTCGGCGATATCGCCGCGCAGCAGTTCGTTATCGCGCTCCAACTGCTGGCGGTAGGCGTCCATTGCGAGCAGTTCGCGCGCGGTGGTGGTGGTGGTCGTGGTCTGGATCAGGTACAGCGCGCCGATCACCGCGCCGATCACGACCAGCAGGCCCAGCGTAGCGAACAGTTGCCGCTGGTCGGCCCAGGGCTGTTCGTCGCGGGTATGGTAGGGATGCAGGTGTTCGTGTTCGTGAGTCATACAGCCTACTTCGCCCCAACAGGAAATACATGCACGCTACCGATTATACAACAAATCGCCCACCCCCCGCGCGCGCTAGGGTACGTTTCAAATTCGGGGCAAAAAGAACCACCACAGAGTACACGGAGGACACAGAGATTTTTAAGGGAAAAAAAGAGGCTGCCAGAGGGTATCTGTTCCGTGAACTGGGCTGCAAACAATCACGTGTTTTCTCAGGGTTTTCTCCCATAATTTCTCCGTGCGCTCTGTGATCTCTGTGGTGAAAAAATTCTGCTCCCAATCTGGAATGCATCGCGCGCGCTAGGGTACGTTTCAAATTCGGGGCAAAAAGAACCACCACAGAGTAC
>CAZMNL010000145.1:2946-7175 GCA_964567525.1 uncultured Anaerolineaceae bacterium | reverse complement strand
CGCCCGCGCCCGCCAGCACACACAGCGCGAACACCGGCAGCACCAACCAGCGCACCGGCTCGCGGAAGGCGTCGAAGGACGGCACATGATCGTACAACACGCGGGAAAACGGCCCGTATTTACCGAACGCGAATACAAACCCGATCACCATGAGCAGCGCCCAGAAAGGCACGGTAGCGAGTTCGCGCGTCACAGCGCGCCCGCGCACCTGCCGCCCCCACGCCCACAGCGCCGCGACCGCCGCGATCAGCGGCACAAACCCGATATAGGCGGCGTCCTCAAAATACATACCTTTGGTGAGATAAGTCCCGTCGGCGGGCGTGCCGAAAAAGTCCGGGCTGAGCAGGGTCATCAGGCGCACCGGGTGATAGGATAGGTTGGTGAGCGTGTCGTAGTCCAGGCCGCCCGAACGCTGCGATTCGGCGAGATATTCCGCTGTCGGGATCAACTGCACCGCTGCCAGCAGCACGCCGAGCAGCAGTGCCGCGCCCGCCAGCGCGAGCGCCAAGACGCGCGCGACCCGCGTCTCGCGGCGCATCTGCCAGCCCGCGACCCACAGCGCATAGAGTCCCAGCCCGACCGCGCCGTACCACGCGGTTTGAGCGTGGCCCGCGAGCAGTTGCAGCCCGAACGCCAGACCCAACCACGCGATATCGGGCGCACGCCGCCGGTTTAGCGTGCGGTGCAGCAGCCAGAACAACCAGGGCAGCCACGCGACCGCGTTCGCCGTCGGGAATGATCCCAGGCGCGCGATCCCGTAACCGGAAAACGCAAACACGAGCATACTCACCGCGCGCCCGAAACGGTCATAGCCGAGCGCGCCGGTAAACCACCACATACCCACCCCGGCCCAAACAACGTGCAGCAGCGCGATCAACGTCATCGCCAGCGTGCCCGGCAGTACCAGCCATAACCAGTTGGGCGGGTAAAAAAACGCTGTCTGGTAATTGGCGAGCAGTGGCGCGCCCGCCCCAAGATACGGGTTCCAGGTGGGCAGCGTACCCGCGCGGAGCTGCTCAAAAGCCAGATCGCGCCAGGGGTAGAATTGCAGCGTGGGCAGCCCCCAGAAGAGCGTTTCGCCGCGCAGCAGCGGGTGATAGAGCAGCAGCAGTATGCCCGCCAGCAGCGCGAACGGCAGCCATAACGGGAGCGCGCGTCTAGTCTTCATGCACTACCTCGTAGATTGTTACCGGATTGTCGAAGCCCTCAATCTGCCGCAGCCCCTCAAACCACGCGGGCGCATCCGTCTCGGCGAGTTCGCGTTCCAGCGGTCCGAAATACACGTAATCCACGTTTTGCAGCATTGCGCGCTGTTCACCGGGGGTTAGTTCACCGCTGAAAAAACGCTCAACCCGGTCGATCTTATCGCGGGCGTTGAGCGTTTCGGGGCCGTGCCCGGCGTAGGCAAGCAGATTCGTATATGTGGGTAAGACGTTGCCGGTTTCTTTCGTGCTCAGCACGATGGCATCACGCGGGGCACGCGCATCGAGACGGACCAGCGCGCGCGTATCGGTGCGGTCGTAAAACAACGGACGCGCGCGGTTCATCGCGTTAAACGTGCCGCCCAACAGCAGCAGCACGGAAGTCAGCAGCGCCGGGATCAAGACCGCCGCGCGCGCGCGTAGCCAGGTGCGGCGCTGCGGGAATGCCAGCCGCAGCCCCGCCGCCGCCAGGATGCTGAGCGGCACGATCACGCCTTCCGCCAGTCGCCGCTGCACGTTGATCGGCAGGTACACCAGCAGCGGCATGACGACCACCCACGCCACCAGCAGCAGGTAGGGTAGTGCGTTCCGCGAGCGCCCTCCGCGCCGCCACGCCCAGCGCAGCGCCAACACTGCCGGGATGCCGATCACGATGTAGCCGAACACATAATGCAGCGGGTGCGATGACGGCAGGTTGTTCTGGCTGGACCAGCGTGCCATTACGTTGTTGGTTTCGAAGACTACCAGGGAATACAGCAGCACTGGCAGCGCGACCCCCGCCGCGCTGACCGCGCGCCAGAACAAAGCCCAGGGAAAGCGCCGCGTGCGTCCCCAGGTTGCCAGCCCCCAGAAACCTAATACCAGGTACAACACCGGCACGTAAAACGGCACGCACAGGCCCATCACGATCCAGCACACCCCGGCAGGCAGAGTCCAGCGCAGCCACGCGCGCGGACGATCCGGTACGCCCAGCGCGCGGAACAGCAGCAGCAGCCCCAGCAGCATCGCCGCGCGTGATAGCGCGATATGTGGCAGCCCAAACAGCACCAGGAAACTGTAACCTTCGGGGATGAAAAAATCGACCGGCAGCGAATCGAACAGGTTATCCTGCCCCAGCAGCACCAGCAGCCAGCCCAACCCGCCGCCCAGCGCGATCAGGATGAGCGCCGTCATGCGTGTTTCAGGGAGCAGTAAAAAGACGGCTGTTACCCGGTAGCTGACCAGCAGCAGCGCGAAGCCGAACACTACCCGCGCCGCGTGAAATGTTACGACCATTGCGGCGACAAGATCGGGACTGTCCGCCCCGGCGAACAGCGCGGCGAGCTTGCCGAGCAGGATATAGGGCAGGAACAGCAGCGCGCCGTCGTGCGGTTCGTGCGTGTAGCGGATCGTGAACAGCCAATCGCCGCGCGCGCCGAGACGCATCTTAGCGAGATAGCTGTTACCGTCGTCCGCGCCGAACAGGAAGCCGGAAAACGTCCATTCGTCGTTGGAATGCAGCGCGCCGACGAGATACGGCAGCGTGGTGATCAGCATCACCAGTGCGGCAAACAGTATCACGCGCTGCCACTCACGGGGAGATACAACGCCCAGGTCACGCACGCGCCACCCTCCACCAGATACCCGCTGCTAAGATGAGCAGCGCTCCCATTGCAGCGAACCCGTACACGACTTCCGATGGATCATACGCCAATTCCCATGTCTGCGCTGTGCCGTTCAACGCGCCGGGCAAACCAGGCGCGCTGGTGTTGGGAGCATTCCGCCAGCGCCCATTGGTTACCACGTACAGCGGCCCGTCGATTCCCGGCGGGACGCGCACCGTCACGCGGTTCGGCCCGTGCCATTCGACCGCGACATCTGGCAGCCGCGCGTTACGGTACACCAGCACATCCCCGATCCGCGTGTCGAACACCAGGCCGGGCGCGTCGATCTCGAAGCCGGAAACGACGTGCGACACGCGCCACTGCGTCAACAGGTCAGCGCGCGGTTGGGCGTCCCGGTTGGCGCGCAGCAGGATTTCGTCAAAGGTCAGATCGCCATCATCCCAGGCGTAGGGTGGCAGGGTAATGCTGTACCCTGTGGCAGATGTGCCCGTCGCCGCTTCAAAAGCGTCCACATAGTCCGCGAACTGAAACGGGTCCACGCCGCCGAACTGCGGAATGCCCCAATAGGCAGCGGCCTGCTGGGGCAGGCTGTAGCTGGGTGAATAAACGCGCATCGCATCCTGATCGCGTAGGGTGACGGCCAGCGCGCGGTGCGAGTCCAGCCATTCGCGTTTATGGCGGCCCTCGATCAGCGTGCGGTCGATCCACAACACATCCAGCAGCACGATCAGCGCAAACGCGATTAACGCAGTCTGCGGGGACAGTTTGCGGGTCAGCGCCAGCAGCATCACCAGCGCGACCAGCGGCAGCGCAAAGACACCCAATGCCGCCGATAGTTCGAGCGCGGGCACGAGTACCAG
The DNA here is from genome assembly GCA_964567525.1 of uncultured Anaerolineaceae bacterium. Taxonomy (GTDB): domain Bacteria; phylum Chloroflexota; class Anaerolineae; order Aggregatilineales; family Aggregatilineaceae; genus CAYRNY01. Next base: position 3,509 of record CAZMNL010000145.1, on the reverse strand, counting down.
CGCGCTGAAGATTCCGCACGCCATCCCGCCACTGAGCAGCGCGACCACGCCCAGGCGCGCGAAACGCCGCTGTGACGGTTCCGTGATCAGTAACTGCGCCCCCCATGCTGCCAGGTAGGGCAGTATCCACGCCGCCAGCAGCCATACACGCGGCGGCACGCGCCACCAGCGCAGCGCCGGGAACAGCCGGTTAAGCGCGGTCCAGACCACGAACTGATCGCCCATCGCGTACAGGGCGGCGAACGCGATCACGCCCCACCAGAAGGCAAATTGCCGGGGCCGTTGGATCAGCGTCACGGCGGCAAGTGCCAGGGTACTGATTCCGACGTAAACCATGCTCTCCCACGCGCCGCCGTGATTGCCGAAGACCAGGCCGAGCCACTGCCCGGCGCTGAGACTCTCGACGGCGGCATCGCCCAGCGTGAGATCGCCGCGCGAGAGGTCGGCGCGATACATCAACAGCGGGACCCACAGCAGCGCGGTCAGTCCTGCCGCCGCCAACAGCGCGATAGCGGTGCGTCCGAACGCGCGGCCCGTACCGGCGCGCGTGTTGCGCAGACTCC
>CAZMNL010000145.1:0-2936 GCA_964567525.1 uncultured Anaerolineaceae bacterium | reverse complement strand
AGAGGCGCGCGATCCCGTAAACAAACGCCAGCGCCAGCCCATACGCGCCCAGGCGCACATCAGCCAGCACAATCAACGCTGCGAAAGCCCCGCACTCCCACGCCGACCGCGCGCGCGCACCGGGTGCGGTCATGCGGTGCGCGGACCACATCAGCCAGGGCAGCCACGCCGCCGCATACACGAGATCGAGATGCCCGGCTCCGAGCGCCGCGATCACGCGCGGAGCGAAGGTATAGCCTCCCGCCGCCAGCGCCGCCGACCAGCGCATCAGGCCAGTTTCGCGGCTCCATATCCAGGTCCCGGCTCCGGCGAGCACCAGGTGCAGCCACGCCAGCACGTTGAGATGCGTTATCGGGGGAACCAGCAGCACCAACCACTGAGGCGGATACCAGGCTTTGTTCAGCGGGTTGGCGGCGAAGGGCTGTCCGCTCATGATCAGCGGGCGCCACAGCGGGAAGGCGTGATCATCCAGCACGGACTGCCGCAAAAATAGCGCATTGGGCCAATGACTGGTCACAGCGTCGGAGTAGGCGCTGTCTACCGGAAAGGGCAGACTCGACGGTCCCAGGCCGGTGAGTAACAAAAATGCCGCCACGCCGACGGCAAGCCCCAAGACAAGGGTCAATGTGGCGGGGTGGGTAGAGTCAATCGAGAACGTAGAGCGTAACGTCACCGTAGACTACTTCCTGTTCGATGCGCGCCGGCGGCAGCACTTCAACACATTTACCGGTATCCGGGAACGGATTCCCGTCTTCATCTTCGGTGGCTAACTTGTGTTCTTGCGGCCCCCAGACAATGTAGTTTACTTCGAACGGTATCTCGTCACCGAGCAGCGTTTCACAGTCTTGGCCCCGGTACCAGGCGCGCACCTGGTCCAACCGTTGATCGGCATAGATCGTTTCAAACGGGTGTCCGTAGACCACCACTTTATTCGTATAGGCCGGTACCCACAGGCTGATATTGGGCGAGGCCAGCACCACTTCATCGCGGTTGCCGTTTACTTCCAACCAGCGGATCGTGTCCATATAGTCGCTTTCGATCAGCAGCCCGGCGTCGATACCCGCTTCAGGATTGGCAACCGCGCCAAATAGCGGAATGCCAAGTACCAAGATATTGGTGGGAACCAGGAACACGATCAGCGTGATCATGGCCGGTGCGCGCCATTTTTCGCCCACTTTATAGAGCCAGAAATCTTCCAGGGCACGCACGGCGAAGTACACCAATGGGATGATCAGGCCAATGGTGAGCCGCCGCTGCAAAGCAAACGGCATGTACAACCCGATGACGTTGACGATGAACCACAGCAGCATGAACTGGTCGCCGTCACGCTCGAAACGGCGCACGGCCCGCAGCAGCCCCGGAACAGCGACAATCAACAGCAGCCCGTACCCGAACAGGTAAAGATACAGCGCGGGCGAGGGGGTCAGGTTTTGTTCGTTAAAAACGCGCATGGCATCATTGAAGTGGAACACGGCAAAGTCATACACGGCGAATGGCGTTGCGGGCAGCCACAACATCGACGCCCAGCGCAGTTCGTGGTTAGGAAATTCTTTGGTGATGGCGTACCGCGCAATCACATAAGTGACCAGTCCCCCGCCAATCGGCAGCAGCGCCATCGGCTGGATCAACGCCAGCAGCATGGACAGCAGCATCAGGCCCAGGCCGCCATTTTCGACGGATGGCACCTGGTGAAAACCGCGCCGGAATACGACCAGGTAAGTTGAGGCAATCAGCGCCAGGCCCGCGATGCTCATCGGGAAATGCGGGTTGGTATACGATGCGTAAAAGGGGAAGGCTTCCGGGATGGTCATATCGGCGGCAAGCTGATCGGGGTTGAACAGTAACAGGAACCATCCCAGGCCGGAGCCAACCGCCAGCAAGGTGAAGAACATTCGCCGGGGCCGCTGCCGGACCCAGATTGTCGCCCCCAACTGGTAAAGCGAGATGTACATAAAGAAACTGGTCGCTACCCGTGCCAGGTGGAAAATAACCAGGCTGGATAACTGTGTGATGCGTGCCGCATGGCCCAGAAACAGGTAGAAGGTATGAAAGCCTGCGCCATCATGATCTTCCGGGGTGTGGCGCAGTTCAAACAACCACGCTCCCCGGCGGCCTTGCTCGATTTTGGAGAGATATGTCGCGCCGTCCGCAGGGTTTGACAGCATCCCCATAAACTGCGAGCCATCATTGGATTGATTGCTCGCTAATGCCCAGGCATAGGGGAGCAAAGTGAGTGTGACCAGAATACCGCTGATGATAATAACCCAACGCCATTCGGCTGTTGATACATACACAGAGCGCAATGTTTGCATAAGCATCCTCGCTGGTGGACGACAGGGTGATGAGTGGTTGAGTGATCCCCGCGTTTGCCGCAGGATTCTGGCGTGTAGTATAATGCGCCTTGCCGATTCACGCTTTTAGTTCAGCTTAATGATAAAGCGTGTCACTTTAACGGTTATTGTACATCGCTCCGTCCATCCTGTCAGTTCAGGGGATTCTATGAGCCAGACACAGGCATTATACCGGCTTCAGAAGTTAGATACGGAAATCGACACACGGCGCAAACGCGCGCACGAAATTCTTGCTATTCTGGATCAAGATGCTGTGCTGCGCGAAGCTACAGCCGCTGTTGATGCGCTGCAAACACAGTTAACGCCTTTGGAAACTCGTGTGACCGATCTTAACCTGAATATTCAAACGGTTTCCGAACAATCGCAACAGCTTTCCAGCCAGCTTTACGACGGGTCGGTCAGCAGCCCGAAAGAACTCGAAGATATCCAGAAAAAAATCGCCGAACGCAAGCGCCGCCACGAACATCTTGAAAACCAACTGCTCGAAACCATGCTTGAAGTCGACGAGGTACAGGACGCGCTGGCGGCGGCGGCGGCGCACCTTGCCAGTGTAAAAGCGGACCGCGCCAGCGAATATGACACATT
>CAZMNL010000144.1:0-7181 GCA_964567525.1 uncultured Anaerolineaceae bacterium | reverse complement strand
GCCGGATCACCCGACACAGCACACGCGCCCGCCGTCGCAGTATGGCACACCGTCACAGCACGGCACGCCGTCACAGCACGGTCCGCCGTCGCAGTATGGCACACCGTCACAGTACGGCCCACCATCGCAGCACACGCGCCCACCGTCACAGTACGGGACCGCGCTCGACAGCGACCGCCCGCGCGCCACACATACCCCGCTGACCAGCACAGGCTATACCCCGCCGCACCTGACCGGCTCCAACACCAGCATGTACGGGGGCCGGCGTTCTGAGCGCGTGCGGGATGCGCTGTATGAGGACGATCCCGGCATTGGACGTTTTCTGTGGGTGATCGGTGGCGTGAGCCTGGTGGTGATCATCGGGCTGGCGCTGGCAGTGGGAATCAGCCTGCTTGTGACCGGCGGCGGCTCCAATGGTGCGAATGGCTCAGGCGCAGGCGCAGACGACAGCGCGCCCGCCGCGACCCGCGTTCCCGATGGCCCGCGCCCCAGCGTGACGATCCAGCAGCCCGCGAACCAGGCCGCGGTCGGCCTGGGGCAGGCGGTCACGGTGGAGTTTATCGCGCGCGGTGACGAGGGTATCACCGAAGTGCAGCTTCGCCGCTTCAACCAGGTGATCGCTTCCGTGTCGGTCCCCAATGCGACACGTTACCAGGGCGTATTCATCTACACGCCGGACAGCACCGGCCCGCATAACCTGGAAGTCGTGGCCTTGAGCGGCAGCATCGCCGGGGACCCCGAACGTGTGACGATCTTCGTACAATAGCGCGTATACAGCGGCGGGGGCTTTCCAGGGAAACGCACGCCACCAGGTTACCCACAACACAACCAGCACAGCCGCAGATCATAAGGACGCAACTCGTGGCAAACGAACTGATCCTGATCGTTGATGACGAGCCGAATATCATCGAACTGGCGAGCCTGTACCTCAAACAGGACGGCTTCCGCATCATCAGCGCGGGCGACGGACTCACCGCGCTGGAACGCATCGCACAGGATGATCCGGCGCTGATGGTGCTGGACCTGATGCTGCCCGAACTGGACGGCTGGGAAGTCTGTAAGCGCGTGCGCGCCGAGTCCGACCTGCCGATCCTGATGCTGACCGCGCGCGACGACGATATCGACAAGATCGTCGGGCTGGAACTGGGCGCGGACGACTACCTGACCAAGCCGTTTAACCCGCGCGAACTGGTCGCGCGCATCCGGGCGATTCTGCGGCGGGCCGAACCGCGCCGCAGCAGCGGCAGCGCGGGCGACGAGGCCGTGCGCGTCGGCAATCTGACGGTCGATCCCGCACGGCATGAGGCGCGCATCGAGGGGCGGCTGGTGGACCTGCGCGCCAAAGAGTTCGACCTGCTGCTGGCGCTGGTCGAAAACAAGGGGCTGGTGCTCAGCCGCGAGCGCCTGCTGGATATCGTGTGGGGCTTCGACTTCTACGGGCAGACGCGCACGGTAGACGTACACATCGCGCACCTGCGTAACAAGCTGTCCGGCTGCACCGCGGAGATCGAAACCGTGTGGGGCGTGGGGTACAAGCTGGTTGAGAGGTGAGTAGAAAGTGATCAGTAGTACACGTTGGCGGAAATAACCCTGCGGTTTTTGTAGGGGCGGGTTTCCAAACCCGCCCAGGGCGACTTTCTAAAGTCGCCCCTACAACCGGTGTAGGACTTCTGCCGCGCGGTAGTCGTCAGTCATCAGTGGTCAGTTTGCGGGCGTTCTCACTGACAACTGACAACTCTTTACTGACGACTCCACGATTTTACACATCGGTAACATTCCGGCAGCCGTTCCGTCGTAGACTCAAGAAAAACAGGGAACTCAGGATGTTTGCAACGTTGCGCAACCGCTTGTTAGCCTCGTATGTGGCAATCCTGCTGATCTTGCTGCTGCTGATCGGCTTTGTGCTGCTGGTGTTCCTGGCGACGCGCCCGCTGCCCACCGATAATATTGTCAGGGACCTGACGACCACGCTGCTTGACGTGCGCATCATCGAGCGCGCGCGCATCGAGATCAGCGTGCCTGGGCACGGCCAGGGGCAGGTCGAGATTTCGGCGCGGCAGCGAACGGTCAAGTTTCTCGACGAGGAAGCCACCGCTCGCGGTCTGCGCGCGATGCTGATCACCAACAGCGGATACATGCTGTACGATACCGCGCAGGTGTTTGAACCGGGCTGGCGCATCGAAACGACCAAAAGCGCGCCCCTGATCCCCGCGCAGCGGCCTATGATGGCGGGGGGCGCGGTCTTCACGGGCCAGTTCGAAAACCCCGACGGCAGCGCATGGCTCTACGTGGCGCAGCCGGTGCGCACCACCCGCGAGATCCAGGACAATACCGTGATGGTGCTGATGGCGGCCCCGATCCCGCAGCAGTCGTTGGGCGAGGTGTTCCGCGTGTTCGGCGATACCTTCCTGCTGCCGCTGGCCCAGGCCGGGCTGATCGGGCTGGTGATCGCGGTCGGGCTGTCATTCCTGATCAGCCGGTCGGTGGCGCGGCCCTTGCAGAATATCAGCCATGCCGCGCAGCGTATCGCGGGCGGCGACTACCGCCAGAACGTACCCGCCAACGGCCCGAAGGAAGTCCAGACGCTCGCGCATACCTTCAACTACATGGCGGCGCGCGTGGCGACCACACGCCAGGCGCAGCAGGATTTTCTGGCGAACGTCTCGCACGACCTGCGCACGCCGTTGACCAGCATCCAGGGGTTTTCGCAGGCGATCATGGACGGCGTCGCCGCTGACCCGGACTCCGCGCAGCACGCCGCGCAGATCATCCACGACGAGGCCGGGCGGCTGCACCGCATGGTCGAGTCGCTGCTGGACCTCGCGCGCATCGAGTCCGACCGTTTTACCATGCGGCAGCACGCCGTCGCGCTCACCGACCTGCTAGAGGGTATCGGCGCGCGTATGGCGTTCAAAGCGCAGGAAAAAGGGCTGCGGCTCAATGTGCAGGTTCCGCCGGACCTGCCGCGCATCCCCGGCGACGGCGACCGGCTGGCGCAGGTCTTCACCAACCTGCTCGACAACGCGATCAAGCACACGCCGCGCGGCGGCGCAGTGACGCTCAGCGCCAGCGCCAGCCCGCAGGGCGTGGCGATCTCCGTACAGGATACCGGCGAGGGCATCCCCGCCGAGGACCTGCCGCGCATCTTCGAGCGCTTCTACCAGGTGGACAAAAGCCGCGAGAGCAACCGGCGATCCGGCGCGGGGCTGGGGCTGGCGATCACGCGGCAAATCGTCGAGGCGCACGACGGCACGATCCAGGTCGCCAGCAAGGTTGGCGAGGGCACGATCTTCACCGTGTGGCTGCCGTTCCTCGCGCCCGACGTGACCACCGTGATCTACGAGCGATAGCGCGCTTTCAGCAAACGCCTCTAATCCGGCAGCACCGCGATAGCCTCGATCTCGACCAGCCCGCCCAACGGCAAATCCTTGACGGCGAAGGCCGCGCGCGCCGGGGGTTCCGACGGGAAAAACGTACTGTATACGTCGTTCATCTCTTTGAACGCGGCGATATCGGCCAGCAGCACGGTGACTTTGACGACGTGCGCCATATCGGTCCCGGCGGCGGTCAGGATCGCGCGCATGTTCTTGAGCGCCTGTTCGGTCTGCGCGGCGACGGTATCCCCGGCGAACTGCTTGGTTTCGGGGTCCAGCCCCAACTGCCCGCTGACAAACACCAGTCCGGCGGCGCTGATACCCTGCGAATAAGCGCCCACAGCGGCGGGCGCGTTGGTGGTAGCGATCACTTGACGAGTCATGTTTTTATGCTCCTGATGAAAATAGCGGTTAGCGATAAGCCGTTAGCTTTAAGCTACAAGCAGACGGTGGTGGTGTGCGCGGTGACATTGGGCGAATCCGGCGATCAGCGGGCCGCTTTGCGGTCCAGCAGATTTATAGCCCGACGGATTCACCGTCGGGCGCGGGCCGATCCCCGCGCATGTTTATCTCTTCGTGGTGTCGCCGGGCGCGCTCAGCGTGACCGTTCCGATTCGTCTTCCGGGGGCGGCTGGCCGGTCATGGCGGCCAACTGGGCCTCAAGCGCCTGCCGCCGCTGTTCGGCAGCGGACGCGCCCGCCGCTTGCGCATTGACCCAGTGCTGCCGCAGATTCGCGCGCATGGTGTCACCGGAGCGCGGCGAGAATAACAGCGCGACCGCCGCCCCCACCGCCCCCCCACTGAGTACCCCACCGACAAACGCCAATAACCGCCGCATCGTTTGTTCCTCTCTCGTTGAGCTATAGAAACCGTCGCCTGTGCGCCATTATATCAGGTTGCGGGCAATCTGCCCGGCGCGAAGGCGCAAAGTCACGATCATCGATATCTGTACAGGGCTGTTAACGGCTTTACGCTCGCCCGCCGTGCGGTTTCGCGTGCAGTTTCGCGTGCGAGCCGCCTACCCGCGCCGCGTATGACAGTTGACGAAGCGCCGCGACTATGCTACACTGCATTGCCAAGCATCTTTACACATTGAGTCGGAAAGGATAGGGCCATAAGCACGGGAAATTACCGGATCAACGAACGTATACGCGCGCGTGAAGTCCGCTTGATCACCGACGACAACGAAAATCTGGGGGTCGTGCCTATTAAGCGTGCGCTTGAGCTTGCCAACGAGCGTGAGCTTGACCTGGTAGAGGTTGCGCCGAACGTCGACCCGCCGGTCTGTAAAATTATGGATTTCGGCAAGTTCCAATACGAGCGCGCGAAAAAAGAACGCGAAGCGCGCAAGCAGCAGAAGACTGTCGAAGTCAAGGAAATCCGGTTAAGGCCCAAAACAGACGATCATCACCGTAGCTTTAAAGTGCGTGATGCGCGCCGTTGGCTGGAAAGTGGTATGAAGGTCAAGGTTCGCATTCGCTTTCGGGGGCGTGAGATCACATATCCCGAAATCGCGCGCACCATGCTCGACGAAGTGGCCGAGGAACTCTCCGATATCGCGGTCATTGAGCAGCGGCCCAATATGGAAGGGCGCACGATGTTGATGGTATTGGCCCCGTCCACCGAGAAGAAATAGGCCATCGCGCCGGTAAAAACACCGCGCCGGTAAAACCGGCAGTGTGCAGCACCGGCCTTTCGGCCAACGCTGTACGAGCGGTTATTTAACGGTCAGTCTGCGCCGCACGTGTTTGTGCGGTGCTCACGTGTTTACAGGGAGCATTACCTGTGGCGAAGACAAAGCGCAAGAACTACAAATTGAAGACCTACAAAGCCGCTGCCAAGCGCTTTAAGGTCACCGGGACCGGTAAGGTCATGCGCACCAAAGGCGGCAAAAGCCACCTGCGCCGCAAGACCGCCAAGCGCACCAAGCGCCAGTTTGCCAAAATGCTGGAAGTCACCAGCACCGGCGAGGCGAAGCGCATCCGCCGCCTGGCCCCGTATCTGAGCAAGTATAAGCAAAATCCGCCGGCCTAACGCGCACCGGCAGCCCAGCGTTAAGGAGCATAGCACGCCATGAGCCGAGTAAAGGCTGGCTACGTCACCCGGCGTCGCCATAAGAAAATCCTGAAGATGACCAAGGGTCAGTGGGGCACCAAGCACCGGCTGTTCCGTCGCGCCAACGAAGCGATGATGAAAAGCCAGTGGTACGCCTACCGTGACCGTCGCCAGCGCCGCCGCGACCTGCGCCGCCTGTGGATCACGCGCATCAATGCCGCGGCCCGCTTGAACGGGATGTCCTACAGCCGCTTCATGCACGGCCTGAAGACCGCTAACGTGGACCTGGATCGCAAAGTGTTAGCCGATATCGCCGTGCGCGATGCTGATACCTTTGCGCAGATCGTCGATCTGGCGAAGCAGCAGGCCTGACGGTCGTCCCACCCGATGAGCGTTAAAACCGGCGCGGCGCGATGATTCGCAGCTTTACGCCGGTTTTTCGCGTTTTAGAAAGTGGACAGTTATCAGTTAACAGTTGTCAGTCATCAGTTGTCAATCCGAATGCATTGTCGTTGGTTTGGGCCTGAACTGAAAACTGAAGACTCAAGACTCAAGAATCATGGTCAACGGTCAGATCGAGTTTCAAAACGAAGCGGGCCGCACGGCTTACGAATACCGCCCGCGTGTGCCGGTCATCACGCCGGGGGTGTGGCTGTGGTGCGTCGTCGGCGGGCTGCCGGTCGGCGTGGCCGGGGCAACCGTGATCACGCTGCTGGGCGTGACCGAACAGGTCACGTTTACCGGCGCGCTGGCCGCGTTTGCCGCTGCCGGGGCGCTGGCCCTGTTCGTGATCGCGCGGCTGGTCACACATCCGCGCGTGGTGCTGCGCGTGACCTTTGACGTGCTGACCGGCGTGATCGAGATTGTGCGCGTCCATGCCCGCCCGCAAGACGTGACCTTCGCGCTGCTGGACGTGGGCGGCTTCCGCACGGAAACCCGCGCCGTCAGCGGATCGGCGCGCTGTGCGCTGCTGCTGGATACCGTGCGCGGCGACGTGCTGCCGCTGGTGCAGTTGGCCGGGGCCTGCCACCCGCGCACCGGGCTGCAAGACCTCGCCGACCGGCTGACGATGGCGCTCGAAGTGGCGCGCAACGAAGTGATCGCCGCGCCACCACGCCACGCCCAACCCGCCGCTTACCAGCCGCCGACCATCTTACGCCCCGCCGTGCCCCTGCGCCACCTGCGCTCCGATGACGACTATCCCGGCTCGGAATCCCCCGACGATGCCTTCGATTAGCAGCCCGCGCAACGAGCGCGTCAAACGGGTGCGCCAGTTACAGAGCCGCGCGCGCGCCCGCCGCAGCGAAAACCGGCTGGTGCTGGAAGGCGTGCGCCTGGTCGCGGACGCTTTCGAGAACGGGGTACAGCCCGATTTTGTGTGCGTGGACGAATCCGCGCGCGCCGGTAACAACGCGGTGCGCGACCTGGCCGCGCGGCTGGAGTCGTCCGGCGTGCCGTGCCTGGACGTGATCCCCGCGCTGATGCAGGACATGAGCGACACCGAGACGCCGCAGGGCATCCTGGGCGTGTTTCCCTGGCCGGACCTGCTGCCCCCGGTCGATCCGCTGTTCGTGCTGGTGATCGACGGCTGGCACGATCCCGGCAACCTGGGCACGGTCCTGCGCACGGCGGCGGCGGCGGGAGTTCCGCTGGTGGCGCTGATGCCCGGCACGGTCGATGCGACCAATCCGAAGGTGCTGCGCGCCGGGATGGGCGCGCACTACCGCGTGCCGGTTGCCGCGCTCACCAGGG
>CAZMNL010000143.1:0-7195 GCA_964567525.1 uncultured Anaerolineaceae bacterium | reverse complement strand
AGGTCGTCGGGGCAGGCCGGGCGCCGGGCGACGGCGCCGGCGAAGAACCCGCTCCGGACCGTGTACGACGAGCCCGCGAGCGTGTCGGCGCCGTGCTGCCCGATGACGGCGCGGACTACACGCTGACGCTGCGCGCGGTGGCCTTCGCGGAGCCGCGATCCGTGCGCGTGACGGTGGGCAGCGTCGTAAATGGCGAACTGATCGCGGAGCGTCTGGGCACGTTCACCGCCGACCCCGGCGGCTGGTCCGCGCATACGCTGACGATTCCGGCGGCGTTCCTGGACGCGCTGGACGGCGGCACGTTCGCGCTGGCGCTCTCGGCGGACGGTATGATCGCGGCGGCGGACGTGGGCCTCTCCGAGGACGCGCGCCCGCTTACCCTGGCGTATGACTGGGTGCGGTTCGCGCGGATGGGGGAGTAACGGAGTCGGATGCGGATATCGCACCCCGCCCCGACGGTGAATCCGTCGGGCTATATGTCGGTCACCCCGTAAACGGGGCTAAACGTGCGATCAGCGGGCCGCTTTGCGGTCCAGCAGATATGTAGCCCGGGCGAACCTGCGGTTCGTTTCAGCGCCGGGCGAGAAGCTTCCCCGCATCGTCGAGATCGTCGAGCAGGCGCTCGGCTTGCGCGGCGTTGTCGCGGAGTTCCTGGTCGATCTCGGCCTTGTGCATGTAGTAGTACGCGAGCGCGGCGTGTGCTTCGCCTAACGTGAGCTTAAACTGCACGGCGAGTTCTTCCGGCGTATGTCCGCGATAGAGATGGCTGGCAACCAGATCGGACACGCGAATCGTGGTCCCGGCGATCACCGGACGCCCGCCGCGAATATTCGGATCCGAGATGATCGTATCAATGGAAAGTACGGTAGCGACCATAGGTATCCCTAATCATTGCAGGGGCGCGCATACGTTCGCGCACCCCTGCAAAACCACCCCGGACTCCGCAGCCCGGCAAGTTAGAGGAAGTAGTCGAGTCCGTTAGTCGCTGGATGCGCCGTCGCCGTGCTGGTGCGTGCTGTGATCGTGGACGGGCACATCCCCGAAAGCGACCATCGCCTCGATGGGCTGGTCACCGTCGGCCAGCGCGCGGTGATCGTTGGCGTAGAGCGCCACGCGCAGCATTTCGGCATCTGCCGGGACGTTCTCCAGGAAGTACCACGCCCCGTACAGGCGCGTGATCTTCACGCCGTCGATGTACAGGTGCGCGTGGCCCTCGCCCAGCGCGTGATTGAGGTCCACGTTCCAGGGCGCAAAGGTGAAGTTCTCGACGTTCACGAACACGTTGTAATCATCCCCGCCCAGCGAGAACAACCGCACCTCGACCGCTGGCACCGGGCCTTCGCCGCTCACGTCGAGCAGTTCATCGTGCTGGTGTTCGTGCGCGTCCATCGCCATCTCGTCGCCGCTATCCCGGTAGGGATTTTCGCCGGGGGTGAGCAGCGTCCAGTAATCGCCCATCGACTGCAAGCAGTCCAGTTGACCGCCGATCACCTCGCGTTTGCCGATCACGAACGTGTAACGTCCCAGGGTTTCTTCAGGGTGCCACACCGCGACCATATAGCGCCCGGCTTCCGGCGCGGTGAAGGTGGTTTCCTGCCACTGCCAGTAGTAGCGGCGTCCGAACGGTTCGTAGAAATGCTCCGGCGCGTCGATCATCGGCACGACCAATGCCCCGGCTCCGTCCGGCGCGATCACGCGCGCGGGGATGTCCGCTCCGGCGTCCGCATCCATGCCCGGCCCGAAGATCGCCATCAACGGCACGAAGTCTTCCTGGCCTTCGATATCGGGAATCGTCATGCTGATGAACACGTCCTGCCCGGCGTCCGCGTCAAACGTGAAATAGTCCACATCATCGGCAGGGTACAGGCTGGCGTAGTAGGCGTAAGAAACACTCGCATCCGGAACCTGCCACGCGGTTTCGAACGTCAGGTCGGCGAATTCGCAGTACGGCTGGTGGGCTTCCGCGCTGCGCGGTGCGAGCAGGCCCGCACCCAAGACTGCCGACAGCGCCAGCACAGCGACAAGTAGACGGTTTAACATGGTAGTGCGGCTCCTTTGTGTCTGTCACCAAAGTTCAATAGGGGGAGTCTGGAATCATTGTGATTATAGGACATCACGATGAGGTGTGGCTAAATCATGCCTGAACGGTTGCTGTGAATCCGGCGCAGCGCGATCAAAAAACGCCCCGCCGGGAAGATAGCTCCGGCAGGGCGTTTTCACTGACGACTGAAAATTGACCACTGACGACTCTATATCACAAACTCGCCGTCCTTGTAGAACAGCTCATCATCGACCGTGATCGTCCCGCCCTGGCGCATGTCGCAGATCATGTCCCAGTGGACCAGCGACTCGTTCACGCTGCCGGTTTCCGCGTAGCCCTGCCCGACCGCCATATGCACCGTGCCGCCGATCTTCTCGTCGAACAGGATCGAGCCGGTGAACTGCTGGATATCGCGGTTGGTGCCGATGGCGAACTCGCCCAGCCGCCGCGCGCCGGGGTCGGTGTCCAGCACCGAAGTCAGGTAGGTTTCGTTCGACTCGGCGGTCGCCTTGACCACCAGCCCGTCGCGGAATTCCAGCCGCACGCCCTTGACCTCGTTGCCCTGGTAGTACGCCGGATAGGTGAAGCGCACCCAGCCATTAACGCTGTCTTCCACCGGGCCGGTGAAGATTTCGCCGTCGGGATAGTTCTCTTTGCCGCCCGCGTTTTTGAAGATGCGCCCCTTGATCGAGAGCTTGAGGTCGATGTGCTCGCCCTGCACGTGGATGCGTTCTTTTCCCTTCAGCCAGTCGATCAGGCGCTCGTGCGCCTCGTAAACCTGCTTCCACGCGCTGATCGGGTCGTCCAGGTGCGCTTTACACGCGCCGTAGAGGAAGTCTTCATACTGCCGCAGCGACATACCCGCGTTTTGCGCGTAGGCGAAGGTGGGAAACTGCGTGGTACAGCGGCGCAGTTCCTTGGCGGCCTCGCGCCGCATCTGGATTTTGATCAGTTCGTTGTGGGCTTTAGCGCGCGCTTTCTGCTGCTCCAGCGGGTAGGCGGCGCGGTTGCTGATGTTCTCCACCGCCTCGATACGGATGATCACCGGGGCGGTTTCGTACATCAGCTTGAGCATCGGGTTAACACCGGCAAGCTGGTCAAGATCGCTGGTCGCCCCCAGCGTGATCGGGTCTTCCTGGCTCATGTGCATGTAGACCACCGGCAGCCCGCCCACCTTCAGCGCCTCTTCGTAGAGCGCCTGGGCCAACGGTTGCGCGGCGGGGCTGGTGCTGCGGATCAGGACCACTTCGCCCGGCTTGACCGCCGTCGAGTAGTGGATCAGCACGTGCGCCATTTTTTGAATACGCGAGTCCATAGTTGGGTGAACCTTTCAGATGGTAAGGCAAAATGTATTGTTGCGCTCAAAAAACAGTTTTGTGTTTACAAGTTTCGTGAGGAGTATAGCGCGTTCTGCGTTTTGCTGCCTTGCGGAGTCTCACTTTCGCGGCGGGATTCTGTCATGTTGTCAGGTGCCCGGCGCGGTACGGGATGGTGTACCGCGCTGGGCGCAGGATAGTTCAAGGGTTGGGAAACTCAGACATTCCCCTTGTCATCACCCCCGGCGGTATCCTCGGCGCTGAGTTGGGACATCTCCTGCGTTCGGCGCTGCGTGAGTTCGGCGTTCAGCGTGGCGATCATTTCGTCCAGCCCGTTGATAGGCGAGGGCGCATCGCGCAGGAAGATCAACCCATCGCGCACGGTTTCCAGCACAGTCGAGCCGGGTTTCTGCCCGATCACGGTTTCGATCTCCTGGAAGGCTTCCTGCTTTTGGCCCAGCACCAGCAGCGCCTGCGCGCGGTCGCAGCGCGTCCAGGCGTCACGCGGGTCGTCGTCCAGCGTGAGATCGGCTTTTTCGATCACCATGTGGAAGAAATGATCGGCGCGGTTGTCGTTGCCCTTGTGCTTGTGCAGCGAGGCGAGATTGATCACCGGGTAGGACGAGTCCGGCGTGACGGCGTGGGCTTGTTCGTAAGCGGCGAGCGCGTCATCATAGCGCCCCTGGCGGCGATACAGCCCGCCCAGCGTACCGTAGTAGGATTCGTTGTCGGCGTCGGTCAACTGCGGGTCCATTTGCAGGGCTTGCAGCAGCTTGTCTTCGGCCTGCGCCCACAAGCGATTACGTTCGGTGACCTGTTCCGGCGCGGTGAGCTTATCCCCCTGGCGGCGCAGCGCCAGCCCGTAAGCCGCAATCGCCGGGGCAAAGTCGGGATCGCTTTCCAGCGCCCGTCCGAGGTGATCCAGCGCGAGGTCAATTTGTTTGCGCGAGGTATACAGGTAGCCCAGCAGGTAGTTACTGGCATGATCGCCGGAGTCGATGGCGATGGCGCTTTGAAGCGTCTTGATCGCGGTTTCGATGTTGCGCGCGCGCACCTGCTGCTCGGCCAGCAATTGCAGCGAAAGCACGCGGAAGTTATCGCGCGCCCGGTCCTGAATCTCGGTGAAGCGGTCGCGGTTGGCCTGCACCGATTCCTCAATGCGCGTGCTCAATGCTGTGTTGAGTTCTCGCTGGGATTGCTGGAGGTCCTGTTCCAACTGCCGGACCTGGCCCTCGCGCGATTCCAGGCTTTTACGCGCCTGCTCCACAAAAGCACTCGACGAGGCGAC
Organism: uncultured Anaerolineaceae bacterium; assembly: GCA_964567525.1. Lineage (GTDB taxonomy): Bacteria > Chloroflexota > Anaerolineae > Aggregatilineales > Aggregatilineaceae > CAYRNY01. The sequence continues at coordinate 2,550 of CAZMNL010000143.1, read as the reverse complement.
CGATTCCTGTAAGTCCCGCCGCAAATCCTCGATCTCCTCCTGGAAATAGCGGCGCAGCAGCCACCCCCCAACCACCACCACGATACCGATCAGCACGGATGCGCCTTCCAGCCAGCTTAGAATCGTGTCGGCGGTCTGGGTGGCGTCGTTGGCGCGTTCGAGCAGGAACTCAGCATCTTCGGTTTGGAAGTTGTCCCCGAACTCGATCTTAACGCGCCGCTGGTTGTGATACGTGTACATGACCGAAGTTACGGACAGCGCGACAGCGATCAGTAGCAGCACAAACTGGGATTCGATTCCCATGACGAAATTTTTAATGCGTCTGAACATGCGACACCTCTTTTACCGACGCTAACGGCTCATTCTGCCACAAGCATACGCCAACCGCGCGCAGAAGTAAAATCCGGCGTGTGGGGGGAGCGCGGGCGAGGTCGCGCGTCAGAACGCGGAGAATCAAAAAACCCCCGACCGTACAGGTCGGGGGCATTGGCTCCTCAGGTAGGATTCGAACCTACAACCCTCCGGTTAACAGCCGGATGCTCTGCCGTTGAGCTACTGAGGAATGTGGCAAGAAGCATACCAGACAGGCCGGGGGCTGTCAAGAGAATTTTCAGGTCAATTGCGCCGATTTGTACACACTCACCAACTGCGCCGCATCACCCGCCGCGCAGCGCCGCGCGCACCTTCGCCACCGCCAACTGTACGCGCGTCAGGGGCGGCAGTGTCACGCGCTGGAAGTGCAGACCGGCCAGTTCCGGCGGCGGGGTCGGGGCCGGGCCGGGACCGGACCAGTACACCGGCTGCACGAAACGCGGGCGCGCGTCGATGTACTTGAGCGCGTGTTCCCACTCCTGGCGGCAGTACGGCGACTGCGCGCTGTTCGCGCTCCAAAACAGTTGGAATACCGCGCTCTCCTCGATCATTTCCAGCAGCCGGTCCGCCCAGTGCTCGCCCGCGCGCAGATCGTAGATATCGACCAGCATCCGCTGGCCGATGTTGGCGCGCGCCCGCCGGAAGTATTCCATCACCGGCGTGTCGCGGTGCGAATACGACGCGAACACCGGGTCATAGACCTGCATGGGCGCTTCCTGGTTCAGCGGTGGGGTGGGCGCGGTCCGGCCCTGTGGCTGCTTGATCGTGACCGGCGTGATCGGAATCTCGCCCGCGATCAGCGGCCCGTGATAGATCAACACGCGCCCGCTGATATCGCGCGTGAGCGTCTCCGGCGTGCTGAACAAAAACGTCGCGCTGACGTGCGGCGGCTGCCACGCGATCACCTGCTCCGCCGGTTCGAATGTGATCCCCGCCACCTGCGGCACGACCGTGATCAGGCTGCCGGGGTCGATTTGCAGTTTGCTCGGCGCGGAGCCGCTGGCCTGCGCGCCGCCCATCATCGGCGCATAGCCCGCCGCGATCTCCTGCACCCTGCCGCGCGCCGCGTCCAGATGCGCGAAGACCATCAGCGCATACGCCTGCGCGGGCTTGACCACCTGCGGATAAAATGCCGTAAACTGCGGCGGTTCGGCGGCGGTGGGGGGCGCGGCCTCGCGCTCGCTCTCTTTTTTCGCGCGTTCGCGGCGGGCGGCTTCTTTGCGTTCGGGTTTGGCGTAGGCGGGCGCGGGCTGTGGCGCGGGTGGAGGCGCGCGGAATGCGCCGGTAATTTCCGTGTCCTCTTCCTCCTCGTCAGCGGGAGCCGCTGGCGCGTCCTCGCTCAGTTCCGGCATGGGGAATTCGACCATTTCGAGCATGTCACGCGGCAGCACTTGCGCGAGCCGCTGGCGCAGGTCTTCGAGCGCCGCTTCGGGATGTTCCAGGTCCAGCAGCGTGACCAGGTGAGACTCATCCACGTGGAGATCGGGATCGATAACGATGGTGATCCGGTGGTCTTCTTCTCTGCTCCATGCTTCTTCCGGTTGGTGCGGCCCGTCCTGATCGCGGTAGTCCCTGGACTCCAGCACAATCACGACATCGGCCCGTTCCAGCGCATGGTACCGGTCCGCCGCCGGATCGGGGCTGTCTGGCGTCAGGTCATAAACATCCATCCATACGCGGTGGCCCCATGCCAGCACATGCTGCCGCACGAGATCGGCGGCGGACCGGTCGTTCGGGTGGTAGCTGATGTAAATGCGCAAATTTAAGCCGTGATAATCGTCTGTCACAGCGCCCTCCTGAGTCTCTCTACAAGCGTATCTATTTTTCCAACGCCGCGATTAACCGCCCCGCCGTGCCGCGTTCCGGCAGGGGAACCGCACCCTCGGCGATGATCTGGCGATTGCCGGGCGCGTCCGTGTCCAGCGCGAAAACCGGCACGCCCTGCGCGCGCGCAAAACGCACGGTATGCAGGCTGCCGCCGGGCGTCCCGGTTTCGATCACGACTACCGCGCGGCTCAGCCCGCTGATGATACGGTTGCGCGCTACCAATGCCGGGCTGTTTGGTGCTGCGTCGGGGTGCATCTCGGAGAGCAGCGCGCCGTGCGCCTGGATGTGCTCGGCGAGCAGCGCGTTTTCCAACGGGTAGACCACGCGCACCCCGCAGCCCAGCGCCGCCAG
>CAZMNL010000142.1:0-7213 GCA_964567525.1 uncultured Anaerolineaceae bacterium | reverse complement strand
CAGTGGACGATAGGGGGGCGGATCAAAACGCGCTCCATTGTCGCCTAAAACCGGCGGGCTGGATAGTGTCATTTTGGGATTTAACGCGATGTTAGGCTGATCCACAGAAATAATTGCCCATATTGAGATTTCGATCCCCGGCAGCGTTTGTGTGTCGCCTTCCCTCAGGGAAGGGGGGACGTGACCGCAGGTCACGCGGGGATGGGGTCACTATTTTTATGGCGTAGCCTTAACAGCTTTGCCGCGTGTGGAATCCTGCCAGACCTTGACAGAGACGCGGCACGCGCATACGCTTAATGCCGGTCTGGTTTAGAGGATGGTACGTTATGTCAAAGGAAGTTCGGGTAGGGGACATTGTGATCACGCGCAAGCGGCACCCGTGCGGCGATAACCGCTGGCGCGTGTACCGGGTTGGTGCGGATATCGGGATGCGCTGCCTGACGTGTGGCCGCCGCGTGATGCTGCCCCGGCGCAAGTTTGACCGTGCGGTGAAAGAAGTACTTGCTGATACGACGGAGCGCGACGATTGACGCTCGAAGCAGAGTCCAGGAACGGGCCACCTGCACAGCCTAAGCGGGTGGTGTTTCTGATGTCTGATACCGGGGCGGGGCATCGCGCAGCAGCGGACGCGATCCGCGCGGCGATGGAGATACGCTATCCGGGGCGGTACACATATACGCTGGTGGACGTGTATCGCCGTTATACGCCGTTCCCATTCACGACCATGCCGGAAATCTATCCGCACTGGGTGAAGTGGGCCGGAGCTACCTGGGGTTGGGGCTATCGCTTCACCAACCACCGTCACCGGGGCGATCTGTTGATGGCGACGTTACACCGGCTCTGGCGTGATGGTGTACAGCGGTTAGTACGCGAACATCCCGCCGACGTGATCGTGAGCGTACACGCGCTGTTTTCGCGGCCCATCATGCGCGCGTTGAACCAGTCTGACCACGTGCGCCCACCGTTTGTCACTGTCGTGACCGACCTGGTGACGACCCATGCATTCTGGTACGAGCCGGCGGTCGAGCGCTGCCTTGTGCCCACACCCGAAGCTTACAAGCGCGGCCTGCGCTACGGTTTGACTCCGGCGCAGCTTCGGCTTACCGGGATGCCGGTTCACCCGCATTTTACCAGTCACCCGCACGACCAGTCAGCGGCCCGGCAGTGCTTAGGGTTGCATCCTACCCTGCCTGCCGTTTTACTTGCGGGTGGCGGTGATGGCATGGGGCCGGTTTACGCGATTGCGCGCGAACTCAACCGGCGGCGGCTTCCGGCGCAGTTGGTGATCATCGCGGGACGTAACCGCGTGCTTCAGCAGCAGTTGCAGGCGGTGCGCTGGAACCAACCGACCCTGATCTATCCCTTCGTGAACAATATGCCCGACTTGATGGCGGCGGCAGACCTGATCGTCACCAAGGCGGGGCCGACTACGATCAGCGAAGCGTGTATCGCGGGGCTGCCGGTGGTGCTGAGCGGCGCTGTTCCCGGCCAGGAGGACGGCAACATTACCTATATCGTCGCCAACCACGCCGGAGCATACGCGCCAGGACCGCGGCACGTCGCGGATACGGTCGCGGCATGGCTGGCAGAGGGACCGGCCGGACTGTTACAGCGGGGAGCAAATGCACGACGCTTAGCGCATCCGGGCGCGACCTGGGTTATTGCCGAAGAAATTCACCAGCAGGCACAGCGCGGCCCTGTCCCCGCTTTTCATCGTTACCCGGCCCAGTCGCGCAGGTAGAGGAAGTCGTGCCCGATGGTCCGGCGGCTGAGTTTGCCGACATTGGGCATGGTACGCTTGTAGTGATTCATACGCACTTGCCGCCAGATTTTCTGCACCATTGCGCGCTCGAACCCTTCCGCGACCACTTCATCGACCGTATAGCGTTCGTCAACCAGCAGGTAAAGCAACTGGTCGGCCAGTTCGTAGGTGAACCCAAGTTCGTCTTCATCCGTCTGGCCCTGCCAGAGATCGGCGGAGGGTGCTTTATCAATGATGTGCTGCGGCACACCGAGCGCCGCCGATAGCTGCCGCACCTGGTCTTTGAACAGGTCGGCTATGGGTTGCATGGCGGCGGCATTGTCGCCGTAAATCGTGCTGTAGCCGAGCAGCGTTTCGGTTTTGTTGCTGGTCCCGATCACCAGCCCGCTAAACGCCGGAGATTGATCGTACAGCACGATCATACGCATACGCGCCATGATGTTTCCCTGGCGCAGTTTGGAGGCGTCCGGGAAGCGTTCCAGCAGCGGGTCAACCATCGGGGTAATATCCACTGTGTCACTTTGTATGCCCAGGTCGTCAATGATCGCCTGCGCGTCGTCCAGGCTGGCTTGCGAGGACTGTTTATAGGGCATCCGGATCGCCAGCACATTCTGCGGACCGATGGCCTGCGCGGTCAGGTAGGCGGATAGAGCCGAGTCGATGCCGCCGCTCAGCCCGATCACGGCCCGCTGGAACCCGGTTTTTTCCAGCGAGTCCGCGATGAACTGTGTCAGGATTTTTTGCGCTAATGTCGTGTTGATCTTCAGGCGCGGCAATATATGTGTTGGATACATGCGGGTGTGTCCCTTCTTTTCCGCTCTTTTCCGCGAAAAACAGGCGCTAGCGGTGCTTTGTGTGCGTGCTTTGCGCGCGCGTTTGGTCAAGCTGAACTTGCAACTGTTCGACCTGGGCCTGCAATATTTCGATCTGGTCGCTCATGCGCAGGATCACTTCCACCCCAGCAAGGTTGATGCCGAGGTCTTGTGTCAGGCGAATGATCCGGCGCAGACGCTCGACCTCGTGATCCGAATACAGGCGAATATTTCCATCACTGCGCTGCGGTTTGACCAGCCCAAGATGTTCATAGTTGCGCAGCGTTTGCGGGTGCAGGTTGACCATGCGCGCCACTACGCTGATTGTATAACATGGTTCGTCACGGGGGATGCTCACCTTGCTGCCTCCTGGATGACGGTCAGCTTAGCTTATGGGCGCGCGCCAAGCGTGATGTCTACATCAAACGTTTCGCTATCACGTACAATGGTCAGGATCACGCGGTCGCCTGGAGACGTGTTTTCAACCAGGTAGGCGACCAGATCGTCGATATCACGAATTGTCTGACCGTTGATGGCGACGATAATGTCCGAATCAATCACGACGGGGATACCGCGCACTTCGACGGTCTCTGATCCAGCGCGCAGCCCGGCACGTGCGGCGGGCGAATCAGCGGCCACATTGCTGATCAGAATGCCGTACCGCACGGGAAACCCAAGTTCATCCGCGAGTGCGGCCACGCTGTAACCGCCGTCGGTTGGCAGGCTGGAGATACCCAGCCAGGAATACTCCGCCGCGCCTTTTTCGATCAACTGCGGGATCACGCGCCTGGCGGTGTTCACCGGCACGGCGAAAGCGATGCCCTGGAAAATGCCGCTGTCCGTGCGGATCGCGGTGTTGATGCCCACGACACGCCCATACGAGTCCAGCAGCGGGCCGCCCGAATTACCCGGATTGACGGCGGCATCTACCTGGATGATCGATGGATTGCTGTAACGGTCGTAGCGCGAATCAAGCAGTTCAGCGGAGGGCAGTGAGCGCCCTAACGCGCTGACGATGCCGACGGTCATACTGCCTTTTAAACCAAAGGGGTTGCCGATGGCGATCACACGCTGCCCGACCTTCAGGGTGTTGCTGTCGCCTAGTTCCACCGGGTACAGCGGCAGACGTTCGGGATTGACCTTGATCACGGCCAGATCGCTGTAGTCGTCATAACCGATCAGTTCGGCCTGCGCGACCAAGCCGTTGTAGAATGTGACGATGATCTCTTCGGCATCACGCGCGACATGGGCATTGGTGATGATATGCCCGTTGGTGTCGAGCACAAACCCGGAACCGCTGCTGTCCACAATATCCATATTGAGCGCACTATGCACCCCGGATACGATCTCAATGTTGACCACCGAAGGATTCAGGCGCTCGTACAGGTTCGTCAGCAGCAGATATTCGGCATCTGCTTCGGCGATAACTTCCGGCGGCACGGCGGTTGGCGTGATCATCTGCGCCGGGTCTGGGGCGGACCAGTCGCTCGCGCGGTAGTTGGCGTTGCGCAGGTCGGCGGCGGACGGCGGTTGAGGATCGCGCGAATAAGGCGATTCGCGCTGCTCAACAATCTCATCCGGCCAGGGAAAGTAGCCAATCGTCGTGACGATCAACGCGGCGATCAGCAGCAGGGTGATCACACCCATTGCCAGCCCGATCAGGATGCCGGTGAGTCTGCTGGTCTGCGGTTCGTCATCCGTATAGGTGTCCTGGTCTTGGTAGTAGTCGTAGTCGTGTTCGTCATAGTTCCAACCCATTATGGTTTTGTCCTCAATGTAACTGCACCGTGTTGAGTCAGGTGGGGCCTGGTGTCAGGCATTCCAGCAGCGCCCGTATACCCAATTATCCTAACGATGGGGGTCGGGGCGCAACGTGCGCAGCTCTTCAAATAGGGCGCGTTCGTGATCGGTCAGGTTTTGCGGCACTTCGATCAGGATGTGGGCGTACAGATCGCCGCGCGTGCCTGATTGTTCCAGACGAGGCATACCTTTATCACGCAGGCGGATCGTCTGCCCGGACTGTGTTCCCGGCTTGATGTTCAGGGTGACATGCCCGTCCAGCGTAGGAACCGGCACGCTGCCGCCTAGCACCGCGTCGTACAGGGATACTTTCAGGTCGATGTGCAGATCGCTGTCTTCGCGGCGAAAAACCGGGTGTTTTTCGATGCGCACGATGATATACAGATCGCCGGCTGGCCCGTCGGCATAACCCGGTTCGCCCTGGTTGCTGAGCCGGATACGCATTCCGTCGCGCGCGCCTGCTGGAATCCTGACGTTCAGGCGGCGCGTTTCGATCTGCACGCTGCGTGTCGTGCCCCGGTAAGCGTCTTCCAGGGTGATGTGCGCTTCGGCCTCGATATCACGCCCACGCATGGCGGTGGCAGCGGGGCGCTGTCTGCGCGCCCGGTTCCCGCCCATGCCGCCGAAAATGTGGCGGAAGAAATCCGAGAACGGGTCTTCGCTGTCGAAGTCGGTATCGGTAAATTCGTAGTGAAAGGCATTTCCGCGCGGTTGTCCGGCGGTCCACTGGGACCAGTCAAAGCCGCCTGGCTGCCCACCCATACGTTGCCACTGTTGGTAGCTGCTGCCGATCTGGTCGTACTTCTGACGTTTTTGCGCGTCAGAGAGCACCTCGTAGGCTTCATTGATCTGTTTGAATTTTTCCTCGGCCTCGGTATCGCCGGGGTTCACGTCCGGGTGATATTGCCGCGCAAGCCGACGGTACGCCTTTTTGATATCTTTTTCTGAGGCATTCCGCTCTACGCCAAGCACTGCATAATAATCACGATATTCCATCGTTGTTCGCTCACCTCTACAGGGAATCTACTCCGGCAAATCTCATCACTGCTTTGATTCTAGGGCTTGAGTCAGAGCGAGTCAATCTTTCTGCGCGCGTTCTTAGGAAAATATAATGTGTTGTTGTTGGCTGCAAACTTGCTGCATGCAGCCTGTTGATCTGCTAAAATGAGAAGGGGATATATCCCTCGCAGAATCTTAATCTAAGGCAGTTTACCCGGTATGCTGATCACATTTGTTGCGTATGGAATTGCTATTGCGATCCCTTTCCTGACCGTGTTCGTGTTTGCGAAACTGGACGTTTTCGCCACCGCCAAACCCGGTACGATCCTCGTGTGTATGGGGTGGGGTGCGACGGGAGCGTTTGCGTTGGCGTGGATGTTCAACAATGCGGTGTTGGACCTGGGATTAGAATATGATGCGCTGAGTATAGGCGTAGCGCCGGTAAGTGAAGAACTGCTGAAAGCGTTGGTGCTGTGGGTGCTGATCTATAACCCGCGTTTTCGTTATCTCGTGGATGGTGCGGTCTACGGGATTGCTGCTGGTATCGGCTTCGCGCTCTCTGAAAACCTGTTCATCTACCTGCCCGGCGCGGGGGACGCGGTGTTGAGCGTGGCATTGAGCCGCACACTATCTACGTCGCTGGTCCATGCGACCGCCAGCAGTCTTGTTGGGATTGGGCTGGGGCGTATGCGCCGTGCCGACAAGTCCAACTGGGACCTGCTGCTTTTGGGGCATATTGTGCTGGCGATTGGAGTACATGCTTTCTACAACTTCGTTGCCAGTTCAATATTTGGCCTGCCGCTGTTGTTGGTCGCGATAGCTATCGGATTTGTGGGCGGCGGCGTGATCGGCTGGCAAATCCTTCAGGGGCTTGAAGATGAGAAGAAACGCTTTGCCGGGACGCTGGGCCTGGAACAAGACAATTTTGGTGGCGAACGGCAGGCGGTGGTGCGGCTGGGCGGCGCAGGTATCGAGGAAGTTTTTAGCACGCTGAGCGAGTATTTCGGCGAGCAAAGCATCGACCTGATCCGCCGTTTGCTGGCGCTACAGGGCAATATCGGTATCTTGCGGAACAATCTGAACGGAGAGGTCAGCGACCGGCTGCGCAGTGCGTGGCAGGAAGAAATCAACGAACTTGAGGCCCAGGTTGTTGATGTACGCCGGGCCTTAGCGCCATCGGCACGGCTGTTCCTGGGACGTGTTTTCCCGTCGGGGGACGAGATGTTGCAAGACGTGTTGAATGAAGAGTTAGCCGCCTCTGATCCGACTCTTGTGCATTACTTCGACATGTTTATGCGTGTGTCCGGTCTGGCTGAGACTTTTACCCCGGATCAACTGGCAGATATGGCGGAACGCCTCAATCGCATTTCGATCTTTAGCCATGTTTCGCTGGCGAACCTGGAAAACCTGAGTCGCGCTATCAAGGTGCAGGTGTTTGAAGACGGTATCACACTGTTTGACCAGGGCGACGAAGGCAGCGCGATGTACTTGATCGAAACCGGGCAGATCGATATATACGTCCGCGAAGCATCCGGCGCGGAAAAGCACCTGCGCAGGTTTGATCCGGGACAGGTGATCGGTGAGTTCTCACTGCTGGATGGCGAGCCGCGTTCGGCGCGCGCGCAGGCGTCGGGCCGCGTGCAGACGCTGACGCTCAAACGGAATGAGTTCAACCTGTTTATCCAGAGCCGCCCGCAGGTTATGTTGGCTATGCTGCGATACCTGGCCGACAAAGCGCGGCATACCACCCGCGCGGTGGAAGTTGCCGTTGAGTCTATGGGACAGATCAGGCGCGGTGACTATGACGCGCTGGCGGCCTCAGCCCAGGGCGCGACGGTCG
>CAZMNL010000141.1:0-7250 GCA_964567525.1 uncultured Anaerolineaceae bacterium | reverse complement strand
GAGGAACTACGCCGTTGGCACGCGGCCAGTTTTGGTGAAGACCTGATCTTCAACCTGCGGCGCGGTGCAATGTTCATCTGGGATCGCTCCACTGGTACCGGGACCCGCGGCACGTTTCTGTCTGCAGAGGCGGGAGCGTCTGATGTACCCAGCGCGACTCTTGAAGTCTTTGTGTCAGACAACCGGTTCGTCTTCGCTCTGGGTGCCAACCCTATCGGCAGTTCTGACTTGGACCCGCTGCTGCTCCGCTGGTCTGATCAGGAGGACGCCATCAACTGGACCCCTGCAGCTACGAACCAAGCAGGGTCCCTGCGGTTCTCCAGTGGCAGTACGCTTGTGACTCTTTCGCAGAGTCGACAAGAAGTTCTCGTCTGGACGGACTCTACGCTTTACTCCTTGCAGTACCTCGGTGCCCCGGATGTGTGGGGCCAGCAGGTGGTCGGAGACAATATCTCCATCGTGAGTCCTGCCGCCAAGGCATTCGTCAACGGACAGACGTTCTGGATGGGGCTAGGGAATTTCTATGTCTACGACGGCACGGTCAAGCAACTGGCTTGTTCCGTACGTCGCCACGTCTTCGATGGGATGAACTTCGACCAGCAGGAGCAAATCTTTGCAGGTGTCAACGAGGAGTTCGGAGAAGTCTGGTGGTTTTATTGCCCGACCGGTTCCACGACGCTAGACCGGTACGTGGTGTACAACTACACCGACAACCTCTGGTACTACGGCAGCCTTGGCCGCACCGCGTGGTTTGATTTCTGCGGGTGTCGGTACCCCATGACTGCTACGTACAGTAACAGACTGGTGCAGCAAGAGGTGGGGTTGGACGACTTCGTGGGAGACGTTGCACAGCCTATCGAATCTTATGTGACGAGCGCGCATTTCGATCTGGACGACGGTGATCGGTTCATGCTCGTCAGGCGGGTGCTACCAGACATGACCTTCGAGGGCTCCAACTCCGCCGGGCCGAACGCCCTGTTTACCTTGTTGCCGCAGGACGATTCTGGCGCGGGCACGCGTACACCGGCCTCTGAGGGGGGAAGCTCCACGGCAACCACAACCCGCTCGGTAACACTGCCAATCGAGGAGTATACTAGTCAACTCAATGTCCGGACGCGGTGCCGGCAGTTGGCGATCAAGGTTTCTTCGGACGGCCTTGGCGTCAAGTGGCAGCTGGGTACCCCGCGTCTCGACATCCGTCCCTCCGGGAGACGTGGATGACTTCGCGCAAACAGAATAGCCCCCTGCCCGTAGCGCCCAGCACGTACGACTCGCGCAACGAGGCAGCAACGCGCCGTACCATTGAACTAGGCTTCCGAGAGTCCAGCAACGAGCTGGTACGGTACAAGAAGGGCATCGCAGCAGACGCCTCCCTTGCTCGGCGCCGTTTTCAGTTTCTGCTGATGGGCGGGTAAATGACGGACATCATCAAACCGCTCGGGCAGGTCGCGCCCGGCGCCACGACAGAAGAAGTGTTGTATACAGCACCGGACCTCACGCAGACTACGTGTTCCAGCCTGTGGGTGTGCAACCGCGGGGGTACCTCTACGACCTTCCGGGTTTCTGTGTCCGTCGACGGTGCGGCTACTGCCAATAAGGACTACCTGTTCTACGACACTGCCATTGACGCAAATATTACCCGGAAAGAATTGACAGGCATGACGCTCAGTGAAGGGGATGTTGTGCGGGTGTACGCTGGCAACGCTAATCTTAGCTTCAACTTGTTCGGCGTGGAGACGGTGTTCTGATGGCCTTCGACCCCTCAGAGCGTGACCTGATAGATAGTCTCGGGATCGGGACCCCGGGGTCGCCTTACGCGGACGTAAATGATTTCTCGCAGCAGTACCAGGCGTATTACGACGCCAACATCGACGAGATGATTCGCAGGCGGAACGAAGCGCAAGCGAGAAACAAAGGAAACAGTTTTCTAGGTAAGGTCTTTCAAACAGCCGTACCTGCTGCCCTGCCCTTTTTGGGCCCAGCTCTCGGGCTTGGCGCCCTTGCCAGTGCAGGTCTTGGTGCAGCGACAGGCGCTGGGTACGCTGCTGCTAGCGGGGCTAACCCCCTTGTTGGTGGACTCACCGGCGGTATCGGTGGGGGGCTTGCCTCTCTTGGCGCTGCTGGCGCTCGCCCGGATACCTTGCTCCCGCAGTACATGGGGGGTTCCTCACTGCCCGCTGCACTGCCCGGCTCGGTTAACGCCTCTGCATCCGGGTTCGGTGCCTACCAAGACCGCCCAGACTACGAGCCCGACCGCCCAGTGCCGGACGAGCCTCCGCTTCTCGACGTGATCATCGGTGTACCGCCGGCTCCGCCCATTTACATCCCCCCGCCCCGCTTGCCAGAAGAAGGCGACCCGGGTGGCGGCGGTGCCCCTGCACCTAGCCCTGCGCCGGAAGCCGAAACACCGGAGGCCACTCCTACGACTTCGCCCAGCCCGGGCTCTGGCAGTGGCTCTGGATCAGGCAGCCAAGATGAAGGCGGTACCGGGGGTACGACCAACCCCCCGATCCTTGATGACCCCTACTATGACTACGTTGGTAGGGACGAAGACGGCAACGACGTGTATGTAGGGCGTAACGGTGAGGTAGAGCGCGTGCCCAATCAGGGCGGCGCTACGGGTGAGGTGCTTTTGCCTCAAGAGCCCGGCGAAGAGACAGGTGAGGGTGTGACTGACGTTGTTCTTTCCCCCGAAGCAGAGCCGGTATCAGAGCCTACCGGCGGCACGGCGGTCCCCTCTGTGCCTTCTCCCACGGAGCAAGTAGGCGATGCACAAGGCGCTGGAGAGGGAGGTTTCGGAAATGGTGAAGGTCTGGGCGATGGCGCGGGCTCTGGCGATGGTTCTGGCGACGGCGACGGCGACGGTGATGGTTCTGGTGACGGGCTTGATATAGGGTCCATGGAAGGCTTGCTGGGTATGCTGGGTATGCTGGGTATGTCCCCCGGGGCGGTGACCGCGGAGACCCCCGAAGGTGCCGACATCAAGCTGTATGATCTGGAGAACTTGTTTGGTGTATCGGGGCTTGACAGCGTATACAATGCCCCTTTCGAGGATGAGCTGACCCTGATCACCGAAGAGCTGCTGAGAGCTGCACGAGGGCGCAGGTAATGGGTCTTTTCGATGAAGGTGGGTTCTTTGACGACATCTTGGGGGATGACTCGGGCTTCGGCTGGCTTGGCGACTTGTTTCAGGATTCCAGCGGCGGTCTGAATCTCGGGCTTCTCTCCCTTCTCGGTAGTGGCGCGGTGGGCGCTTTCGGAGGCTTCGGTGCGGATTCCAGACCCGTCGGCTATCAGGGGGGCATTCCCAAGTACACGGCGACTCGTTCGCAGGTTGGACCAGCTATCGGAACGCCTAGGCCCGGCGATCCCGGCCGCCGCTACTTCTCTGATGTCAGTTATACGCCGACTGGGCAGAACCTTGCTGCGGGCGGTATCGCTGGTCTTGGAGGCGGTATGGCTGGCGGCGAGCGCGGTTATTATCTTGGTGGCCGTACTGACGGCATGGCTGATCGTGTCCCTGCTGCTATTGATGGGGAGCAGCCCGCGAGGCTCAGCGACGGAGAGTTCGTGATCCCGGCCGACGTGGTGAGCCACCTCGGTAACGGCAACTCCAATGCAGGTGCTCAGCAGCTCTACGCGATGATGGACCGCGTGCGACAGGCCCGCACCGGCCGCAAGGACCAAGGGCGCGAGATCGAGCCCAACCGGTACATGCCGAGGTAACCATGGCAGACGCGTTTACTGCAAACCCCGACCCGCTGGTCGGCGCACAGACCGGCCAAGAGTCTTCCCTTTCTTCGTGGGCAGGTCCCTACGTCACGGACATGCTGGGACGCGGCTCTGCTCTGGCACAGACCCCGTTCGAGGCATATACCGGCCCGCTGACGGCGGGCACTACGGCTGGACAGCAGAACGCTTTTTCTGGTGTAGCCGGGCTTGCCATTCCTACGGACCAGATGACGGCGTTCGACCCGGGCACCTTCACCGACCCGGGCGTCTCTCAGCAGTACATGAACCCCTTCCTCATGTCTGCTCTGGAGCCCCAACTGGCGGAAGCCCGCCGGCAAGCCGAGATCGAGCGCGTCAACCAAGCGGGCCGCATGACCCGTGCAGGTGCCTATGGTGGTGGTCGACAGGCCATCATGGAAGCGGAAAACAGTCGCAACCTGACGCGGAACCTCGCGGATATCACGGGGCGGGGGTACTTCGATGCCTTCGATACTGGGCGGGGTCAGTTCAACACCGAACAGCGCCTTGGCCTTGATGCTGCGGGCGCCGCACAACGGTATGGTCTGGATGCCCTTGCTGCACAAGCGCGGATCGGTGGTATCGAGCGTGACATCAACCAAGAAGCCATCGACGCCGCCCGCGAGCAGTTCGAGGAAGAGTGGAGGTTCCCCTACCGCCAGATTCAGTTCGAACAGTCGCTGCTGCAAGGGATGCCTCTCGCCGCACAGAACTTCACCTACCAACAGCCGGGGTTCTTCAGTGAACTGGCCGGAGGTGCGGGGGGTATCCTTGAGCTGCTTCGTGAGCTTGGGTTTGGTGGTGGGGGCGGCCTCATCGACGAAAGCGGCGCCACCCAAGGGGGTACGCAGCAGTGAGCATCGACGGCGGTATCGCTTCTCGCATGAATCAGTTCCGGGGTAACCCGCAAGCTCTGATGCAGCGTTACCAGCAGACTCGAGAGCTGCTGGACCTGCTTGCCCTGCAAAAACTCAAGTCCGAGAAGGAAGCCGCCGCCCGGCAGATGTCCCTTGCCATGGCTACGTCCCCCCAGACCATCAAGCAACAGCGTGAAGCTGAGCTTATGGATATGACCAAGCGTGAACTTGCTCAGCGGGTCGGCGACGTTGCGCGTCAACAGCAAGCTAGGCGGCAACAGAATCTGGAAAGGCTGGCAAACAGTGGCATCGCTAGTGTATCCGGCCCAGCCCCGCGCATGGCGGAGGGTGGCATCGTGTCTTTTGCTGGTGGGGATTACGTCAATGGTATGTCGACCGACATCGACGCTTTGATTAGGCAGGCTACGTCAAAGTATGGTCGGCTGCCTTTCGAGCTTCTTCGTGCGGTCATTCAACAAGAATCGGGCGGTAACCCCCAGGCTACGTCTGGAGCAGGTGCTCGAGGACTCATGCAGATCGTACCGACTACAGCGCGCGGCCTCGGGGTGGAAAACCCGGACGACCTGTACGACCCGGCTGTAAACATTGATACGGGTGCTCGGTACCTCAACCAGCTCTTGGAACGCTTCGATGGAGACGTTTTTGCGGCGCTCACTGCATATCACTCCGGCCCCACCCGGGTAGCGCGGCTTCGGGCTGAACTGGGAGACGACTACATTTCTGCTCTAGGGCCTGTAGGTCAGCAGTATGCCCAGCAGGTGTTGGGGCGTATAACGCCTGCGCCTGTAGAGCCTGCGCCTGTAGATCCTACGTCTATAGGGCCTACGCTTGCCGCTTCTGTCGCGCGCATGGATGGCCCGGGGGTCCGCACCACGATAACCCCAGAACCCCATCCGGATGGAGCCCGGCGCCAGAATTACGACTCGCCCGCTGTTGGTGAGCTGGACTCGCTGCGTGAGGCTATAACCGGACCGGATCGGCGCCGAGAAATGGTGGCGAACACGGAACGCCCGGGCTTTTTGGAAGGGATGCGCGAGGTATTGTTTGGCGGCGATGTGCGTGAGGGAGTTGTACCTAAGATATCAAATGCTGTACGTACCGGCGCACCGGGTGGAATATTTGATCTTCTCGCGCTTCTAGCGGGAGGCAGTGGTCAGAGCCCTTCTCGGGTGCCGCAGTCCTCGCTAGAAGAAATCGACGCCATGCTGAAGGGACTGCGCGCACCGCAGCAGCAGACCCAAACCGGTGGTAGTGGCCGAGTGGTGTCCTATCAACGCGCAGACCTGCCGAATATCCGAGAAGTCACGCCCCCGACCATCGGTACAGAAGGCATTGAAGCCCTGCGCCCTAGCACGACCCCGGAACAGGCGCGCGACGACGCGTTTGAAGGCACCATGGACAAGCTGGGTATCGAGGGGCTTCGTGAGTCTGCCCAAGACCGCATCCGGCGCCTCGCGGAACTGGATGCGCAACAGGCGCGTGCGTCGGCACCCGACGCTAGAGAGCAACGGCTTGATCGGCTGTCGGCCTTCCTTCGCGGTGCGGCGGGGCGCTCTACGTTTGGTATGACCGGTGCTGGGGCATCCGCTGGCGCCGCAGGGGTTCGTGGGCAACAACAGGCTCAGGAGCGCGCCCGCCAAGATCAGATTCGTGCCAACATGCGTGAACGCCTCGGCATGGAGGCTAGTGCAGACGAACAGCTGCTCGAAGGGCGCAAGTCCGCGGTGTCCTCGGCTACGAAAGCGTACGAGCAGGGCTCCATTGACCGACGGACCTACGCCAGCCTCCTGCAGAACAACGCCACTCAAGCAGCCAAAGACGCACTCGATGCGCAGCTGGGCAACCAGCGCGCGGACATCGCGCGGTACAAGGCCGAAGCAGAACGCATGGTGGAAGAGATTCGCTCCGGGACTGGCAACCGCGAAGACATACTCAAGCAATATGTCGAGATCGAGAAAGTGCTCGTCGACGCGGAAAAAGCAGCCATGGATGCGGTTGAGCCGGCCCTTATTGGTATCGAAGACCCGGAGGAGCGCGCAGCAGTCATTACTGAGGTGCGCAGCGGTCTCGACGAAGCAACTTCCGGGCTGTATACAGCGGCTCAAGTTCTGCGCGCGCAACTGTTCGGGGGGTAATCAATGCCGCTGTACAACGTGCAGCTGGAAGGGGGCCAGACCGTACAGGTCGAAGCCCCCGAGAACGCTACCCTCGAACAGATCATGGCTGCAGTGGGGGGTGCTTCGGCGCCCCGACGCTCGTCTGGCGGCATCAACGACCTAGTAGAACTGCGCCGCGAGGCGATCCGCGCCCGCCGCGAGCAAGCAGGACAAGACCTGCAGCGCATCCGCCGTCGCCAAGACATCGAAGACACCAACTTTATCGGCCAGTTCGTACGGGGTCTCGGTGCCGGTGCGGTGGGTATCGGTGAACTGGGAGCGCTGGGCGGTGCAGCAGCCCTGCCTGACGAGCTGGAAGACCCGGCCCGGGAAGCTATCCGGTCTGGTGCTGCGGCGATGCGCCCCGAGCTGCTTGTCGGCCCGGGCGAGGGCTCCATATTCCAGCGCGGCGCCGCAGGCGTGGGTCAGGCACTGGGCTCCATCTCGGGTCTGGGCCTCGCGGGCC
>CAZMNL010000140.1:0-7259 GCA_964567525.1 uncultured Anaerolineaceae bacterium | reverse complement strand
GGTGGGTACGTTGCGGTCACAGGCGGTTGCCATATTGCGCGCGCTGCTCAGCATCCGGTCCAGGTCCAGGCCCATGATCGCGGCAGGAACCAGCCCGAAGTAGCTCAACACGCTGTAACGCCCGCCGATATCTTCCGGATTGAGGAACAGATAGCCGAACTGCTTTTCGCGCGCGATCTTCTCCAGCGGAGAACCGACGTCCGTAATTGCTATAAACTGTGCGCCTGCATCTGGTCCCTGTTCGGCTTCTACCAACGCGTAAAAATAGCGGTAGAGCGAGAGCGTTTCAACTGTGCTGCCGGACTTGGTGGAGACGATGAACAGCGTGTTGGTGAGGTCGATGGTTTCGGTCGCCAGCCGGATCGCCTGCGGATCGGTGGTGTCCAGCACGATCAGGTCTGGATAGCCGTCCTGCAAGCCAAACGATTGGCGCATGACCTCGGCGGCGAGGCTGCTGCCCCCCATGCCGAGCAGCAGGGCGTGGTTGTAACCGCGTGCCTGCACATCTTCTTGCAGCGCGAACAGTGGTTCGTAGAAGTCTTCCGGCGCGTTCACAATGTCCAGCCAGCCCAGGCGCGCGCTGATCACCTGCTGGTGGTACGATTCGCTGCGCCATACTGAGGGGTCTTTGTCCCAGATGCGGTGGGTAATGCGTTCGGTTTCCAGGGTTTCGAGGGTTTCGCGTACATCATGCTCGTAGGCGGCCATGGTGTAGGTCTGCCGTGCCATTACACCGGTCAGCAGTACCTGCCGCTTGCCTTCGATGACTTCCAGCAAGTGCCGAAAATCGTTGGCAAATGCTTCGACGCCATCCCCCTGAAGCTGCTGCACGACCTTGTCCATGCGCACGCCGACATCGGTGAGCTGGCTCATGACCTCGCGGGCCTCGGCGATCCCGTCCTCTAAGGTGGCAGCGACCGTGCCGTGATCGCGGAAGGCGTCGATGGTATTCGGTGGCAGCGTGTTCACGGTGTGCGGCCCGATCAGGTTATCGACGTAGTACGTGTCGGGGTAGTTGGGGTTCTTGGTGCTGGTGCTGGCCCACAATGGACGCTGGACACGTCCTCCGGCGGCCTGCAATTTTGCAAACCGTTCACCTTGAAATAGTTCTTTGAAATGGGCATAGGCGAGCCGGGCGCTGGCAATCGCCGCCTGACCCAACAGCGCGCGATTTTGCTGCACGCGCTCGAACCCGCCGCGCAGACGACCAGCACGGATATTGTTTTCAAGGATATTATCGACAACCGTATCGATGCGGCTGAGGAAGAAGCTCGCCACCGATGCGATCTGTGTAATATCCTCGTCCGCTTCTACCCGGCGTTCCAGGCCCCGGATGTAGCGGCTCGCCACCTCGATATAGTTCGGGACCGAAAACAGCAGCGTAACATTGACGTTGACTCCGGCGGCGGTGAGTTCCTCAATCGCGGGCAATCCCTGCGGCGTGCCGGGAACCTTGATCATCACGTTGGGGCGATTCACGGCCTTGAACAGGCGCTTGCCCTCGGTGATGGTGTGTTCGGTGTCGTAGGCCAGCAGCGGCGAGACTTCCAGGCTCACATAACCGTCCTCGCCATTGGTGCGGTCGTAGACCGGGCGCAGCACATCGGCGGCAGCCTGGATATCGGCAATCGCCAGCGTCTCGTAGATGCCGGTCACATCCAGATCGAGCAGGTCCGCGATGGCCCCGTCGTATTCTTCCGTGTCGCCAATCGCCCTGGCAAAAATCGTTGGGTTGGATGTCATGCCCGTGATGCCGTCGTCCACAAGCTGTTGGAGCTTGCCGGACGTGATCAGGCTGCGGCGGATAAAATCCATCCAGATGCTTTGTCCAAAGTGTTGTACTTCGATCAGCCGGTTAGCTGGCATAAAATCATTCCTCCTCAAAAATAGCTTTTAGCGATAAGCTTTAAGCGGTTAGCTAAGAACATGTGGCGAACGCGCACGACCAGTCGCCGCGCCGCAGTTGTACAAACAAAAGTGTAACCATGTTGCGTTGGCTACACTTGGAATTGTGGTTTTACCCGGTTGTTCCTCATGTATCCATCGAAGCGTTTTCGATGGCTTTGACCTTGTTGTGGCGGCGGACGTGCCGTTCTTCGTGGGCTTCGAAACGCGCGCCGACGAATGCGTTTATAACCTCTTCCGTCAGCGCCTGTCCCACAATCCGGCTGCCGATACATAACACGTTCATGTTGTCGTGCTCGACGCCCTGATGCGCGGAGTAGGTGTCGTGGCACAGTCCGGCGTAGATGCCGGGCACTTTGTTCGCGGCGATACACGCGCCAACGCCGCTGCCACACACCACGATCCCGCGTTCAACCTCACCACTGCGCACGCGCTGCGCGACGCTGTAGGCGAAGTCGGGATAATCTACGGATCGTTCGGCGTTGTCCGTGCCCAGATCGAGTACGTCGTGCCCCTGGGCGCGCAGGTACTCGACAACATGAGCTTTCAGGGGAAACCCTGCATGATCTGAACCTAAGGCAATTCTCATCAATCCCAATCCTTTTTGACTCTGGCAGCAATTTTGAACCGTCGTGATTATAGCGCAAGCAAGTGTAAAAAACAGACACAGGCCCCGGTGATTCTCGGAGCCTGCGGGTATTCTGCGTAGCCTGAGCGTTTCCTATCCGGGGGCTAGTGTCGGCGTTGGTCCGGCGGGGGTTGCGGTGGGCAAGGGCGCTTGAGTCGGGGCCGGGGCCATTGTGGGCGCGCTGCCCGCCGGGGACGTGGTATCTGCCCCCGCCTGATCGGTATTGGCGCTCGGCGCGCTCGGCGGTGCGGCGGCGCTGGAGTCCGCGGCACAGCGGAAACCGATAGAGGCGCGCGGTTGTTCGGGGCGTTCGCTCATGCGATGTACCGAGCGCAGGAACAACGGGATCGTATCCCAACTGCCGCCGCGAATGATTTTCTCTGTGCCGGTGGCCGGTCCTTTAGGGTTTGGCTGTGGGTTGGACTGCATCAGGTTATAGTAATCCGCCTGATACCAGTCGAATACCCATTCCGAGACGTTACCCGCCATGTTGTAGATACCGTAAGGGCTGGCTCCGGTTGGGAACGAATCGACCGCGACAGTACCGGAATTCTCCGGAAGCGAAGACATCGCGCGCGCGGTGTCGTATTCGAATCCCCAGGGATAGATATTGTTTTGCGCGCCGCGCGCGGCGCGTTCCCATTCCGCTTCGGTGGGCAGACGCCGATTCAACGTGCGGCAGTATTCGACCGCCCCCCACCAGGTTACATAGGTGACGGGGTGGTTGGCGTAGAAACTCGGATTGCGGATCGAATAGGTTGTGCCATCGAATTCGATCAGGCTGTTAGGTTCGTCCTGCGTGGTCAGAACGCACGGGTTGCCATCACACGCTGTGCGGTGTTCGTTGGGGCCGAGCCAGTTCAGAAACGCAACATACTGCGTCAGGTTGACTTCGTAGATTTCCATCTGGAAACTGTCAACGGTCGTCTGGTGCGGCGGGATCGAGTCGGCAATCCAGTTCGGATCGGTGCAGCTTTTACCGTACAGCGCGCACTCATCCATCGCCTGTTTGCCTTCTTCCAGCGTGGTGCCCATCATGAACGTTGCGCCGTCCACTGCGACCAACTCCGTTTTGAGGCTGTCCAACTCAGCGGGGATAGCCGGCCCCTGCGGCAGTCCAATAGCTTGTGGCGGTTGTTCTATGGGCGTGCCCACCACCGGCGTATTTTGATCCTGTGAGGTGGTGAGGGGGCTGGATTCTTGCACGGTTGCCGTTGGGTTCAGCACGGTTTCCTGCTGCCCGGTTGCTGCGGGTTCACTTTGTCCACTTGCCGCTGTATCTCCCGTGACATTTTCGACGGTGGGCAGGGGGGAGGGTGTGGGCGTCATCGGAACGTCGCCGTTTGTCTCCGCCGGGTCGCTGATCGCATCACTGCCCGGTGTATCGCGTGGTGTTTCCGGGTTCAATGTGCTCTGTGCTGCTTCCAGCGTTTGCTGGGCGGCGAGCGCCTGTAACGCTACCTCGGTTTCGTTCGGAGCGATCTGGACCTGTGGCGTGGACGAATCTTCTTCCAACGGGGGAAAGCTGATCATCCCCAGGGCGTAACCGCCCACACACGCTACCAGCGCAAACCCCAGACCGAGAATGGTCCCCATCAACAGCCATTGCCAGCTTGCGTCACTGGTACGCCGCCGCAGGCTGCCATAATCCTTTTGCATAACACTGGCTCCTTAACGGTTCTTTTTCAGGCCGTGTTCTGTTCCACAAGTGACCCGTAATAATACCGCCCTGAGACAGAACGACCAAACGCTCACCCTACGGTTAGGCGGTGTTTTTAACCGAACTCTCATCCTCACGCAAATCACGCTGCCGCCGGTAGGTGGCCTGAAGTGTGAGCGCGTCCGCATCGTGGAATGGTTCCGGCGCTTCGACGGCCACGCTGCCGCACACATCGAAATCGATCAGGGCTTGCAGCAGGTCCCGGTAACACAGGTCCGCTTCGTTCAGCGGCAGGTGATTTTTCTCGCCGCGCGGCCCGTATGCGATGCCGGACATATGCGCATGAAGGTGCTCCAGTCCCGCGCGGCCCAGGGCTGACTCAACCGCCTTGAAGATGCCCGCGAACTCGTCATAAGTGTTCATCGCGCCGGTGCGGGCGTGCAGGTGTGCGAAGTCGATGCAGGGCAGCACGCCGGGAATATCGCGGCTGAGCTGCAAAACTTCGTCCAGCGACCCAAAGACCGCCGGTTTACCCATCGTTTCCGGTCGCAGGATCACGTCTACGCCTTCACCGTCCAGGATTTCGCGCAGTTCGAGCAACTTCTCTTTCATTCGTTCGTAAACCTGTTCAGGGAGTTGATCGTGATACGATCCGGGATGGAAGACAATATCGCGCGCGCCCGCCAGAAAACCTTTGCGCGCGGCGGTTAGCAGGCGTTCGTCGCTTTTCGCCATCAGGTCGGCAGTCTGGCTGTTGAGATTGATATAATACGGCGCATGGATGCTCAGCGTAACCGCGTGTGTTTCAGCCGCCGCCTTGATCGCGGCGCACATCTCGTCAGACACGCGCACGCTGCGCACCCAGGCGATCTCCAGGTGGTCCAGCCCCAGGCGGCGGATTTGCTCGATGGCGGCCAGCGTGCCGGATGCCGGGCTTGTTTGCGGGCTGCCAACCATGCCGAAACGCAGCGGCTCAGGTATGGAGGTCATGGGTTTAATTCGTCCTTTCGATGCAACTGGCGGATCGCCAGAGGGAGACTTCAGTGTGACTGAGCATAAACACGAACGCTTTATTCGCCAAAATGACCTGGTGCTGTCGGCGGTGGCCTTTGTCATCGCGCTGGTGTTATGGCAGGTGCAGGGCTTGTTTTTCCTCACCTATCCGCTGCGCCTGTTCGTGACCATGATCCACGAGTTAGGGCACGGTACGGCGGCGGGGCTGACCGGCGGGGACTTTCTCGAATTCCGCGTGATGTCGCGCGGGGCAGGAGTGGCCTATACGCGCGGTGGTATCCGCGAGATCATCATCCCGGCGGGCTACCTGGGAACGGCGTTGTTCGGCGCAGTGCTGCTGCTGTTAACGCACCGCACGCCGTATTTGCGGCAGGTTGCTGTCGGCGTCGGGCTGTTGATCGGGACGCTCAGCCTGCTATATTCCGGAATCAATCTTGCCAATCTTGGCGCGCTGGAACTGCTGCTCGCTGGTGGCGTGATGGCGGTCGGGGCGGCGCTGTACCTGATGCGCGATGCGGACGAAGGCCGGCACCGGCAGGGATTGGCCGTTGCCGGGGCGGGGGGAGTGTTGGGGCTGTTGTTTGCCACCGGTAGTAACACGCTGACCGTGCTGGTCGGGCTGGGCGCGGCGGTTCTGTTGGTGTTGGCGGGTTGGCGCGCGAACCGTGACATTCTGCTGGTAATCCTGACTTTCCTGGCGCTGATCACAGGTCTACAGGCGATCACCGATGCCTGGATTCTGTTCAAAATCGTGTCGCTGCCCAATTCGATGATGCCGATGAACGACGCGAGTTCGATGGCGCGCGAAGTGGGCGGCCCTGCCGGATTCTGGGCGCTGGTGTGGATCGCGTTGGATATTGTGATCTTCGGTGTGGCGGTTTACGTGGCGCTGGTCCAACCCTATCGCCGCCGGGCGGAGGCGCAGAATTTACCGGCTGATCGGCTGTAGCTCATTCAGCACGTGCGGAGCTTTCATTTTCATCATCCCGGTGCTCGGCAGGGCCGAACAGCGTATAGATCAGCACGCCACTGGAGGCGATCAGGATGCCGCCGATGAAGAATAACGCCTGGAGCTGGCCCAATAATGGGCGGTCGTAGTTCTCCGCCGGGATGTGCGTACCGAAGCCCAACACATCCGCGAGTCCGGCGGCGGCGGCTACGAGCAGGCCCGTTAGCGTGAGCCGCACGCCGATATCCTGTGCCAATGTGGTGGATTGGCCGGGATAAAAGGTTTGTTTGGCGAACAGGTAGGCGGCAAAGAACAGGATACTGAAACCCAGCAGAATCACCAGCACTTGCAGCACGCCGATTCCCTCTGCCGCTTCCAGTCCCACGATTCCCGGAAACAACCCGGTCAGGGTGATCACGACGCCTAATGTGCCGATGGTTATGCTGATCTGGCCGTATTTTTCCATTTTTTTGTTCGCCTTGATGAGCACCTGATACGCAAGAATCAATCGGGCAGGCCAGCGCGCAGTATGCGCAGCATGTTTCCCCCCAGGATTGCGGCGATATCTTGCACCGCGTAGCCTTTTTCTGCCAGCGCTCCCCCGATGCTGAGTAGGTCGGCGGTGGTGTCGAACCCGACCGGTGCTTGATTGGCCCCAAACCCGCCGTCAAAGTCGCTGCCAATGCCCACATGCGCCGCGCTGCCCGTGATTTGGCAGACGTGATCCAGCGCGGCGATGACAGTAACCAGGTTGGCGGCGTCGCGGCGGTCACCATGCTGCCAGCCAAGCACCAGGAACAGGTTATAGGGCAGAATGCCGACAACGCCGTCGCGTTCGGCGATCCGGCGCACCACGTCGTCGGACAGGTTGCGATCCGGGCGATCCGGGCGGAACTTCAGCGGGTTGGCGTGGCTGGCGAACAGCGGGCCTTCGTAGCGTTCCAGCGCTTCGAGCACCGCTTCCGGGGCCATATGCGCGAGGTCCAGCACCATACTGTAACTCGCCATCACCTCTAACAGTTCGCGCCCCAGGTCGGTCAGCGGGCCGAGCGCCTTCGTGCCGCCGCTGTAGCGCGTTTGCGTCCACGCGGGACCGATCACGC
>CAZMNL010000139.1:0-7352 GCA_964567525.1 uncultured Anaerolineaceae bacterium | reverse complement strand
GCGCCGGGTCGTAACCGCTGGCGAACAGCGCGCCGGGGCCGGTCGCGGGGTCGAGTTCCTTGTCGAAGCCCTCGATATCAATCGCCAGGCTCGCGTATGCGCCCAGCGTTGTCAGGTCGCTGTACTGCGCTTCGAGAATGTCATACACGGCGGGGACGTTATCCGTGTTGTTCGGCTCGATGGTGAAATGGAAATTGTAGGTATCGAAGAACGAGTTCATCACCGTATTGACCGAGGCGAACACCGCGAAGATGCCCATAAACGCCCCGGCAGCCAGCGTCAGCGTGATCACGGTCAGCAGAATACGGCCCTTCTTGCGCAGCAGGTTACTGATGCCCTGCCGGATGGTGATCGGCACGGGCAGGCGATTGACCAGCCGCGCCAGCGGCCCGTAACCGTACCGCGACGAGATGCCGAGATTGGTGATCGCGTCGATGATGCGCACGCGCGTGCCGGTCCACACCGGCAGCAGTGACGCCAGCATCGGGACCGCCAGCCCGACCACGATCCCCAGCACAATCGCCGAGGTGGAGTAGCTGAACTCGGTGATCTGCGTGTTCGAGGATTCGGCGAAGCCCTGCGCCGCGACATATCCGGCGGGGATGCCGAGCGTCACGCCCAGCACCACCCCGATCACGCCGTAGAGCAGCGCCATGCCGGTATAGATCAGCACACTGTCGAAGCGGGTTGCGCCGAGCGACTTCATCACGCCGATCTGCTCGCGCTGCTCGGTAACAATTGCGTTCAGCACGTTAAACACCAGAAAGCCCGACACGGCCAGCGCCACCAATGCGAGGCTGTTCAACACGTTCGCGGACGTTTTGGCGAAGCGGATCAGCGCGTTTTCGGCGGGATCGTCCATAAACGTGAATACTGGGATATACATGCCGCTCTGGACAATCGCGGTCTTGACGGCGGTCACGTTTTCCTCGGCCTGCTCGAATGTCTCGTGGCGCACGTAAACCGAGGAAAAGCCCTTGAAGGCTGCGAGGTGCTGCGCGTCGTTATAGGCGGCGAACAGGCTGTCTTCCGGCAGCACGGTCGTGAAAGTCTGGTAGCCGTAGGGGTGGAAGACCGTACCCACCACCGTCCAGGTTTCCTCGGCGATGCCGTCCGCTGCGCTGTCGCCGTTTGTGCCCTCAACGCGGCTGAGCGCGCGCACCACGATCTCGTCGCCGACCGCCAGATCGTATTTCTCCGCGAAGCGGCGCTCGATCACCAGCTCATTCGCGCCCGGCTGCGGGAACGCGCCGCTTTCCAGGCGCGGCGCTTCAACCTGTAAGCGGTCGTAGGGATCGCTGTAGCCGAACACAAACGAAGACCTGAAGGTTTCGTCGCCGGGCAGCTTCCAGTACATCGGGAAAACTGCCTGCCCCTCTGCCGCCGTGACGCCCGGCAGCGCGCGCAGCGTTTCGAGCACCTGCGCGTTATCGGGGTCCGCGCCGGGGGTGGGAGCCAGGTAAATACGCATCATCGCCAGCGCGTTTTCGTCCAGGTCTTCTTCAAGCTGCCGGACGACCAGTTCACTCATGGTGAACAGCGTCACCGTGCCGAACACGCCGATAAAGATGCTGAGCGAAACCAGCAGGGTACGGGCCTTGCGCGACCAGACATCGCGCAGGATTTTACGTAAACGTGTGCGCATGGGCAATTCCTCAACGGCTATTGTACTGAGTCTGCTGTTCTGTACGCGCGTGCAATAATTTCGTTGCGGATTCTATGCGTTATGTGCTTACAGATGCGAATGAGCGCGATCACTCGCTGCGAACGTGCGGCACGGTATCACCTTCGTAAAGGGGCGGCTCGCTGCCAGAATCCGCGGTGGCCCGGTCGTGCAGCCATAGCACCGCACCTGTGACCGTGCTGGTGAACATCAGCAGCAAGTCAAAGACCTGGTCCGCGCGGCGGGCCGCGATGGTGTGCGCCGGGTCCGCGCGGAAAAAGCCCAGCAGCGCCAGCCCCAGCGCCGCCAGCGCCAGCACCACCCACAGCCGCAGCCCGCGCAGCCGGTCAAACCCGGTCAGCAGCAAGGCCAGCGCGAACAACCCCAGCGCGAACAGCGCCCCGAACAACGGCACATCCAGGCGCGGGGCGTAGAGTCCGAACACGTCCGGCAGTTCTGCGACCAACCAGCCGGGCCAGTCCGCCAGCGTGTTGACCTCGTAGCCGTAGCCGCACCCGGCATCGCGGCAGCCGGTCCAGGCGGCGGCCATGCCCAGCGGCAGCGCCAGCGCCAGCGCATCCGTCCAGGCGCGGAAGGGGACTCCGCGCAGCCGCGCCGCGATCAGTACCATCGGGGCCGCTGCCAGCAGCCCGCCATGCCACGCCATGCCGCCCAGCCACAGCGCGTCGATCTCGCCGGTGTGGTCCTGGAAGTAGTCCCAACGCAGCGCAACATGCAGCGCCCGCGCGCCGATCACGCCTGCCACCAGTCCCGCCAGCGCCACGTCGATCCAGCGCGGCACGGCATCGGGACTCCGGCGGTAGGCGCTGAGCGCGATCACGGCCAGTCCGAGCAGCACACCCGCCATTACCCACGCGGTATACGCGCGCAGTTCCAGCGGGCCGAAGTCGATCACAATTGGGTTCATGTGGTTTGTTCGCTTCTATGGTGTGGGAGGTTCCGGGGAGTGGGGTTTGGCTCGTAGAGGCGTTCGCCGGTTAACCTCACCCCCGGCCCCCTCTCCAATCAAGTTGGAGAGGGGGAGATGGTCGCCAGGAAATCCCCCTCTCTAGCTCGGCTGGAGGTGCGTGCTTCGCACGCGCGGGATTATAGGGGGTGAGGCCGCCACGATCAACTCAGAATTTGCATCAATACACCCTGACAATCACTCTGTGCCAGTCTTTCACCCCAACACCCGGAACCTCACTCCATGCGCTTAAGAAAATCGGCCAGGATGGTCTTTTCGCCCACGCCGCCGGGGAACAAGACGCGCGCTTCTTCCAGGCTGCCGTTATACGCGCTGCTGACCACCACGCCCTCGCCGTATTTGACGTGCCACACGCTGTCGCCGCCTTTGTAGACGGTGGCTTTTTGCGGCGTCTCGCGCCGGGCGGAACGCGCGTCCGATCCTGGCTTGCGGCGGCGGTCTTCGACGCTGGCGGTGCGATCCCAGCGGATCATGCGCTGGTAGCTTTCGCTGTCGGCGGCGGCACGGCCCCGGCTGAGCGCGCTGCCTTCGCGCACCTCTTCGGGAATGTCGTACAGAAAGCGTGACGGCAGGTTCGCGCGGCTGTCGCCATACAGCGAGCGCACCGCCGCATAGAGCATGTAAAGCCGCTGTTCGGCGCGCGTGATGCCCACATACAGCAGGCGGCGCTCTTCTTCGATGGCCTCGCGTGCGGCCTGCCGGTCTTCGGCGGTCGCTTCGGGGTCGCGCTTGACGCGCATTTCGGCTTCCAGCGAGCGCGCGTGCGGCAGGATATGCTCCTCCAACCCGACGATGAACACGACCGGGAACTCCAACCCTTTCGCCGCGTGCAGCGTCATCAGGCTGGGGCGGTTCTCGTCCTCGTCGCGCGTGTCCACGTCGGAGACGAGCGAGATCTCTTCCAGGAACGTCACCAGCGGCAGCCCGCGATAGGTTTCGGCGTGGCCGCGCAGTTCCAGCACGTTTTCGATGCGTCCCTCGCCCTGCTGCGTGCCGTCGTCGAGATACGCGAGATAGCCCGTGTCGTTAAGCACCTGCGTGATCAGCGCGTCGGCGGATGCCTCGGCTTTTTGCACGCGCCACTGCTCGACCAGCTTACAAAAATCGACCAGCGCGTTACGCGCGCGCGCATTGAACGGTGAATCGATCTTCTCGTCGATCAGCAGCATGGCGGCTTCCGGCGGCGTGACGCGCAGATCACTGGCCCAGGTGTCGAGCGTTTCGAGCGTTTTCTGCCCGATGCCGCGCGTCGGCACGTTGACAATGCGCTGGAAGCTGACGTTATCGTTAGGGTTGTGGATCAGGCGCAGGTAGGCCATCACGTCCTTGATCTCTTTGCGCGCGTAGAAGCTCGTCGCGCCCACCAACCGGTACGGCATCCCGTAACGCCGGAAGCCGTCTTCGAGCGCGCGGGACTGCGCGTTGGTGCGGTACATCACGGCGAAGTCGTGGCCCTCGAAGCCCTCGCGCTGCAACTGCGCGATAGTTTCCACGACGTAATTCGCCTCGTCATCCTCGTTGTAGGCTTCGTAGACCATCAGGCGCGGGCCTTCGTCACGCTTGCTGAACAGCGATTTACGCTGGCGCTCGGTGTTCTGGTCGATCACGCCCATTGCTGCATCCAGAATCCGCTGGTGCGAGCGGTAATTTTCTTCCAGCAGGATCATCTGCGCGTTCGGGTAATCCTGGCTGAAGCGGCGCACATTGCGGTAATCCGCGCCCCGAAAGGCGTAAATGCTCTGGTCCGGGTCGCCGACCGCGAACAGGTTACGGCGCTCGCCTGCCAGCAGGCGCACCAGCGTATACTGCGCCATGTTGGTATCCTGGAATTCGTCTACCAGGATGTGCCAGTAGCGCTGCTGGTAACGTTCCAGCACGTCGGGGTGCTGCTGGAACATCTGCACGCTGTGCATCAGCAGGTCGTCGAAGTCGCGCGCGTTGTAGCTGTGCATCAGCTCGTCGTAACGCACATAGGCGCGGCGCACGGTTTCCTGCGCATAGTCGCCGGGCTGGAACTCCGCCGCCGCGATCAACTCGTTTTTCGCGGCGGAGATTTTGTTCAGCAGCCCGCGCGGGTTGGTCTTCTTGGGGTCGAGATTGAGTTCCGCGATCACCTGCTTCATGACGCGCAGTTGGTCGTCGGTGTCGAAGATCGCATACTCGCGCGTCAGCGGCGTGAAGTCGGCCTCGATGCGCAGGATGCGCGCGCAGTTGGCGTGAAACGTGCCGAGCGAAAGTCCGTCCTGTTTGCCGGAGCCTTCCAGCAGGCGCGCGACGCGGTTTTCCATCTCGCGTGCGGCCTTGTTGGTAAAGGTCACGGCCAGGATGTGCGAGGCGTAGATGCTGCGCGCCTCGATCAGGTAAGCGATGCGGTGAGTCAGCACGCGCGTTTTGCCGCTTCCTGGCCCGGCCAGTACCAGCACCGGCCCATCACCGGCGGTGACGGCCTGCCGCTGCTGCGGGTTGAGTCCCTTGACGATCTGATCTACAGTCACCGCGCTTGCTCCCTTAAAAATAGCGGTTGGCGATTGGCGAAAAACGAGTGTGTGAACATTTGTTTTGTCGCTCTGATGCGCCTATTCTAACGACAGAACCAATCCCTTGACAACCCCTGGCAAACGTTGCCGGAACGTGCTTTACTTAAATTGTGCGGAGATGGGGAGGTGCTTGGATGTCTCAAACGTTGTGGATTTTCCTGCTGGAAGGCGCGACAGTCCCGGAACTGCGCGCCTTTGAACGCTTCCACAAGATCGCGCAGGGTGCCGGTACGCCCGTGATCGAGGTCGAGACGCTGGCAGCACTCGAAGACGAGCACGCGTGGCTGCTGCGTGAAGGCTGGACGCTCGCGCACATCGGCACCGGCGACCTGCGCAAGATTTCGACGTATGTACGGGGGTGACACCTCTCCACGACCGGACGCGACACTCATCGCCACACCGTACTTGAGCCGGGAACCTTCGGTTCTCCGTTCAAGTTCACCCCTCACCCCACCGGCGCGGGCGCGACCCACTCCGCGAAGACCGCGCCGAGGTCCGCGCCCAGTGACGCTTCGAGCGCGGCGCGCAGGTCGTCCGGGGTCAGGATGCCGTAGCGGTACGCGGCGAACGTCTCCCGCAGCGCCGCCAGCAGCGCCTCCGTGCCGAACATGGCATCCAGCGTGGCGTAGAACAACGGCCCCTTCTGGTACACCATCATAAAATACGCCTCGTCCGCGTATGCGCTGACCGGCTCTCCGATCACCTGGTCGGGGCGCTCGGTGATGAACGCGGCATACTGCCGCCGGAAGCTCTCCAGCGCGGCGCGGTAGGCGTCCTCGCCCTCCAGCGCGCGGATATACACTGCGACCGCGTACTGCGCCAGCGCCTCGTCGATCCAGGGATCGCGCGCCTGGTTGTTACCCACCAGGCTGTACCACCATTGGTGGGCGGTTTCGTGTACCAGCAGGAAGTCGAATAACCCGGTCGTGCTGCCCCACACGCCGCCATCGATCACGAACAGGCCCGGATACTCCATCCCGCCCGCCGTGTTGGGCGTCTGCACGACATCCAGTTCCGTGAAGGGATACGCGCCAAACGCGGTATTGAACACGCGCACCGAGTCCTGCACCACGCGCAGCCCCGCGCGCGACTGGTTCGCCGCGTCCGGCAGGTCAGAGTTGTAGTACAGCGTGATGCGTGTGCCGTCCTGCTCGCCCTCCAGCGCGACGTAATCCGCGCTCGCCATCACTGCGAAGTCACGCACCAGCGGCGCGACGATGGTATGCGTCAGCGTACCGTCGGGGTTGGTCTGCAAATCGACCGTCACGCCGCCCGTGATCACGATCAGATCGGCGGGGGCCGTGATCCGCACATCGTAGAACGCGGTTTCGCTGAAGACGATATCGCCCTGTGGGTGCGCGGTCTGTGCCCACCAGCCGCGCCCCGGCTCGTAGACCGACAGCAGCGGGTAGGCTTCCGGCAGCGAGAGCACGCCGCTGCGCCAGCCGAACTGCCCGTAAAGCTGAGTCTCGTCGCGCGGAATCGTGATCGTGTAGTCCAGCGCGAGAGTCACCGCGCCGCCTGCGGGCAGTGGTTCCGGCAGCGGAATCGTCATCACCGAACGCGTGGAGTCGTACTGGGGTTTGACCAGCGCGTCATCGACCGCCACGCGCTGCACGTCCATCGTGCCCGCGTAGGAGTCGAGATTGGGGTACAGGCGGAAGACGATCTCGCTCAGCGCGACGCCCGGCGTGCGGTTGGTATAGTGGACCGACTGCTGCCCGGTGATCGTCGCGGCCTCGTTGCCCAACACAATCCACATGGCGAGCGTATAACGCGGGGCGTCAGCGTGCGCGGCGATGTCGCCTACGAATGCGGGCCGCATGGCGGTTGCATACTGCGCGAGATCATCCTGCGCCGGGACGCGCGTCACGGGTGCGGCGAGCGTTATAAGCAGCGCCGAGAGTATCACGATCATGATCCAGCGTTTGTGCATGAGTGAGCCTGCTCCTGGATTGCGGAAGCGGATCATAATTGGACACGGATTTCACGGATAAACACGGGTTAAAGAAAAATCCGCGCCAATCTATGTTCATCCGTGTCCAATCCTGGTTTCTATCCCGATTGTAACCTTCCACACGCAGCGCACAACAAAACAGGGCGACACAATCGCCGCCCTGCATTTTGCGATCTCTGAGAGTCCGCGTCCTAATCCGCGCGGGCC
>CAZMNL010000138.1:0-7391 GCA_964567525.1 uncultured Anaerolineaceae bacterium | reverse complement strand
ATCATCACCCGTTGCCTATTCACCAACCCACTGTTTCGTTCTTCGAAACCAGATAATCCGATTCGAAGCCCAACTAGCCAAAGCGTCCGGTGATATAATCCTCCGTACGCTTGTCCTTCGGATTGGTGAAGATCTGCTTCGTCGGCCCATATTCAACCGGGTACCCGGCCCGATCCTCAGCCATCATGAAGAAGATCGTGTAGTCTGAGGCCCGAGCTGCCTGCTGCATGTTGTGGGTCACGATGACAATCGTGTAATGCTTTTTCAGTTCCTGGATCAGTTCCTCGATGCGCAGCGTTGCGATCGGATCGAGAGCCGATGCAGGTTCGTCCATCAGGATGATTTCCGGCTCCACCGCCAGCGCGCGCGCGATGCATAACCGCTGCTGCTGCCCGCCGGAAAGCGCCAGCCCGGACTTTTTCAGATCGCCCTGGACCTCGTCCCACAGTGCGGCCTGCTTCAGGCTGCGCTCCACGATCTCGTTCAGGCGGCCCTTATCGGCGATGCCCAGCACGCGCGGCCCGTAGGCCACGTTATCGAAGATCGACTTCGGGAACGGGTTGGGCTTCTGGAACACCATCCCGACGCGGCGGCGCACTTCCACCGGGTCCACTGAGGGCGCATAGAGATTCTGCCCGCGATAGAGCACTTCGCCCTCACTGCGCGCGCTGGGGACCAGGTCGTTCATGCGGTTGAACGCGCGCAGCAGCGTGCTTTTGCCGCAGCCCGACGGCCCGATCAGCGCGGTGATTTTGTGGCGATCAATGTCCATCGTGACGTTACGGACCGCCTGGAAGCTGCCGTAATAGATGTTCAGATCACGGACTTCAATGGCATACTGCCCATTGGTTTGTACTTGGCTCATGACAGTCTCCGGCTAAAACGATTACGCAAGATAACGGCGATTGAGTTGAGGGTCAGCAGCAGCGCCAGCAGCACCACAATCGCGGCGGCGGCGGCGTTGCGGAATTCATCCTGCGGCAGCGTGGTCAGGCGGTAGATCACCAGCGGCAGCGCGGTGAACTGCGCGAACGGCCCGTCCGGGTCTTTGGTCAGGAAGGTGGCCCCGCCGACCAGGATCAGCGGCGCGGTCTCGCCAATCGCGCGCGAGATCGCCAGGATCGTGCCGGTCAGCACGCCGGGTATGGCGTAGGGCAGCACGTGATTCCAGATCGTCTGCCACTTGGTCGCGCCCAGGCCGTAGCTGGCCTGACGCAGCGAGCTTGGCACGGCGCGGATCGCTTCTTGCGCGTTGATGATGATCAGCGGCAGGATCAGCAGCGCCAGCGTGAACCCGGCGCTGATCACCGTGCGCCCGTTCTGCCCGTCCGTGCCGAAGGCGTTACCGCTGGTGAAGTGTTCCGCCGCGCGCACGAAGATCGCCAGCCCCAGCATACCGTAGATGATCGACGGAACCCCGGCCAGGTTGTTGATGTTGGTCTGGATGATCTGGTTGAGGCGGTTGGCCCCGGCGTATTCTTCCAGGTAGATCGCCGCGCCGACGCCAATCGGGAAGGCGAACAGGATCGTGATCAGGATGATCAGCAGCGACCCGTACAGCGCCGGGCGCACGCCGGTAGCGTCGGGCTGGTTGTAGTTGATCGAGTTATTGAGAAAGTCTTGATTCACCCACGACCGCCACTTGAGGTCGGCGCGCGGGTAGGTGCTGCGCTGGTAGTCTTCGATGCTGGCGCGTTTGGTCAGCGAGTAGTCGAGCGTCCAGCTATCGGCCACGCGCTGGACCGCGACGTTAGCAAACACCAGGACTTCCAGTTCGCCGCGATTCATGTTGCGTTCCAGCAGGTCGGCGGCCTGGGCGGTCGTGATCTGGTTGAAGGGCGTCTCGGTCAGGGCTGCGGGATAGCGCTTGCCCTTGAGCAGTTCACCGATGGGTTTGGCGCTCAGTTCGGGGAACTGGTTACGCGAGGCCCCGACGATGTCTTCCAGGATCGTCGTGCGCATCAGGTTCTTGCCCATGTTGACGGCCATGATCGCGCCCAGCGCGCGTTCCGGCACGTCGCTCAGGTCGCGGCTTGCGGTTTCGAGGATGAAGACTTCTTCAACCATGTCGCGGCTGAGGTTGCGCACCAGGATATCGGCGGCCTGGTACGCGGTCAGTTCGTCAAACGGCTGGGTGCCGAGTTCATCCGGGTAGGACGTGCCCTTGAGCACCAGCCACGCAATATCGCCGGAGAACGAACGGTCGTCCGGGTCGGCCCCGACGACTTCGGTCAGGATCAGTTCTTGCAGGTGGTCTTTGCGTACATAATTCGCCAGCACGTTTGCCAGTTGCTCGATATCGCGCTTCGCCAGCAGGCTGCTGCGGGTTTCCCTGAAGACCAGCCGTTCAAAGGCTTCGCGGTCGAGATTGCGCATCAGGATATCGGTGGCCTGCGCGGACGAGAGCACCGGCTCCAGTTCGATCTGCGGCCAGTCGGGGTTACCGGCCAGCAGCACCTCGCTGGCGATCAGCGCGTGCAGGCGTTCGATACTGGCGTTTTCCGCCAGCACGGAAGCGAGCACGGTTTCCGGCAGCACGGACAGCAGGCGATCCGGCGCTTCGGCGCGAACCAACATCTGAAGCCGGGCCGGTTCCAGGTTGCGCATGAGGATATCGGCGGCGGTTGGCGCGTCCAGCGTGTTGAACGGGGCGGACGCGACTTCGCCGGGGTACTCAAACCCGCTGAGCACGTCCGCGACTGGCTGCGCGCTCATGTCGCTGCGCGCGTCCTGCGGCACGGCGGCCATCTCCAGCAGCAGCAATCGCAGGCGCGTAACGCGCACCTCTTCGGCGAGAATACCGGCCAGTTCTGCGGCGGACAGCTCGCGCAGCGGACGCCCCACGGCGTACATCTCGGCCCCGACCTGGGCATCAAGCAGGTCCCGCAGCGCGCTGACGCTGAGGTTTTGCATCAGCAGGTCCGCGCCCTGGGTGGCGTTTAACTGGTTGAAGGGCATCAGTTCCAGCGCGGCGGGATATTTTTTGCCCTGCAAGACCTGGCCCAACGCCTCGATCATGATCACGCTCAGATCGTCCTGGGACACGCCCAGTTCTTGCAGCACGATCATGCGCATTTGGTCGCTGCTGAGAGTGTCGGCCAGCACGGTCGCCAGTTCTTCGGCATTGAGGTCTTCCAGCGGGCGCAGGACGCGCACCAGCGGGCGCTCGTCCACGACCAGGCCCACGCCCGCGTATTTGAGCACGATATCCTCGACCTGCTCACGTTCGAGGTTGTGTACCAGGATAGCTGCGCTCTCTGCCGAGGTGAGCATACTGTAGGGCTTTTCAGCGGCATCGGCGGGGTACTGCACGACCTGCACAACCTGCCACAGTGGGGCTGTGGGAACCGGGGTGGCGTCTGTCTGCCCGGCCACGCGCGTCAGGATCAGCCCGTGCAGCGCTTCCGTGCTGAAGCTCTCGACCAGCACTTCGATCACTTCCGCGCGGGAGAGCGTGTGCAGCGCGCGCCCGGCTTCCGTATAGACCAGTTCTTGCAGGGCGTCGTCATCCAGATTGCCGGTCAGCACAGCGACCGCCTGCGGCGGCGTGAGGTCGTTCAGCGTCAGCGCCGCCAGTTCGCCAGGGTAGTTATGCCCTTCCAGAACATCGCCCACCGGCTGGGTTTTCAGGTCGTCCCAGGTGTCCGGCTTGGCTTCGAGTACGCGCTCTAATACGAGTTCTTGCAGGCGGACGGCGCGCAACTCTTCGGCGAGGATGATCGGCAGTTCGCCGGAGGGTACTTCGCCCAGCGGCGCGCCGGGATCGTAAGCGGTGATGGCTAGCGCTTCCGGTTCGCGGTCATACTGCACGGCGGTCAGGCCAACCGCCTTGTTGATGATCGTCGCCGCCAGTGTCGCCAACGCCACCAGCGCGATCACAATGGCGGCAACAAACAGCGTGGTCGAGATTCTGCCGCGAATGTGGCGCGCCACGATGTTACGTTTCAGCGAGACGCCCGCCGGTAATTCGCTGGTTTGCAGGTCCATGTCCGGGGCGTAGTGCCACAGCAGGCGCAGCGCCACCCAGCCGCCGATCAGGGCCGCGATAACGGCGTTTCCCGGTGAGTCCGGCCAGATCGCGCGGGCCAGCATCCCGACCAGCAGCGTACCGAAGAACCCGACCACGCCGCCACCTAATGCGGCCAGGTAGGGGTTATAGCCCTTGCGCGCGGCCACCTGCGGCGTGGACATGGACCCATTGATGGCCCATACCGCGCTCAGAAAATAGATCGTGAACAGTGCGAGTTGTTCCACTGCGGTCCCCCGTTACTCGTACACTTCGCGGAAGCGCGCGACGACCACGCGGCTGAGAATGTTCAACACCAGCGTCATCAGGAACAGGATCAGGCCCACGATAAAGATGCTGTTGTAGTCCAGCGTATCGTAAGCCAGGTCGCCGCCGCTGATGCTGGCAATATAGCCGGTCATCGTCCAGGCTGGCTCAAAGGGATTGAGCGTGAAGTTCGGGCGCGCACCGGCAGCCACCGCCATAATCATCGTTTCGCCGACTGCGCGCGAGATCGAAATAATGAACGCTGCCACAATGCCGGATACCGCCGCCGGCAGCACGATCCGCACGGTGGTTTCCAGCCGGGTCGATCCCAGGCCGTAGGCGGCTTCGCGCAGGTTATGCGGGACCGCGCTCAGCGCGTCTTCGCTCATCGAGGCCACCAGCGGCAGGATCATAATGCCCATGACGATCCCCGCCGAGGCGATGTTGAAAATCTCGACCGTGTCCCTGCCGAGCATATCGCGCAGCAGCGGCGTCATAAATTGCAGCGCGAAGAAACCGTAGACCACCGTCGGGACCCCCGCCAGCACTTCCAGAATGGGCTTCACCACATTACGGACGCGCCGGTCCGCGTACTCGCTCAGATAAATTGCCGACCCCAGGCCGAGCGGCAGCGCGACGAGCATAGCGATAAATGAACTCATCAGCGTGGCCGAGGCCAGCGGCGCGATCCCGACTTCGTAGCGGTGGGGCTGCCACTGGGTCGTGTTCACCAGGTCCAGCGGCGTGATGCGTATCCCGTCACCGTATTCGCGCTCGAACAACAGGTACGACTCCCGTCCCAGTACGGTCACAATCCCGATGGTGGTGAAGATCGTGATGAAACCGCACAGGAACAGGAATATCTGGATCGCGCTTTCCCCGGTGCGCAGGTGTTTACTGAGGTTGATCTCCGGGTCCTGCCCTGGTTTGATGACCGGCTGGGCCTGATCGCGCTGAATTACCGCTTCACTATCCATCTAGCGCCTCTCACTTTGTGCGGGCAGGCCGCGGCCTGCCGTATACAAGCAGATATGGGGAGAGCGCTGTTCAACATCCCTCCCCATACCGTTTTACGTTATGCGATGGGGCCGTTTATTGAGTTACTCGCCCATTGCGTCCAGATACATCTGCTTCGAGGCGTTCAGCAGTTCGACGCTGGCCGGGAAGTAGCCCACCTTGACCACCACGTCGGTGGCGTTGTTCAGGTAGTAGTTCACGAATGCAGCGACCTGCGGCTTTTCTTGCAGGATGCTGGCAGCGCTGTAGATGAACAGCGGGCGGCTGATCATGTATTCGCCGCTCTCGGCGGTTTCGGCGTTCGGCGCAACGTAATCGATCCCGGCGTCTTCCCATTCTTCTTCGGCGATCACGACATACGTTTCGGTGTCGGCATCGAACTTCACGTCGTTGGCGATGGCGATGGCTTTCAGTTCGCCTTCGTTCTCAATGTAGTAAGCGAAACCGAAGTAACCAACGGCATACGGGCTGCCCAGGATACCTTCAACCAGGGTGTAGTCGTTCTCGCTGGTGGTGGGGTTCGGGGCCAGCAGCGCGGCGAAACGATCTTCGCGGGCCTTGTAGATGCCCTTGTCGCCCAGCACGGCTTCGCCGAAGTAGTCAAACGTGCCGCTGTCGGTGCCGGGGGTGAAGAGCTGGATATCTTCGGCGGGCCAGTCAGCGTTGATCTGGCTCCACTGGGTGACTTCACCGGTGAAGATTTTGATCAGTTCGCTGCGCTTGAGCTGGTCAACCGGGCTGTCCTGGCTGACGGTCACGGCCATCGCATCCACACCGATCAGGAAACCGAGCGGCTCGCGGCCAATCAGCGCGCAGTCGTCAACTTCGCCCTGCTTGATCGCGCGGCTGGCGTTGCTGATGTCGGTCGAGCCTTCCTTGCAGAAGCGCTCGAAACCAGCGGAACTGCCCGTCTCGGCGATAGCGATATTGCCGCTGAAGCCATCTTCGTTGAACATACGTGCCATTTCAACGGTGACGGGTTCGACGGTGGAGCTGCCGGCGATGGCGATATCGCCAGAGAAGGACAACGGATCGACTTCGGCGAGTTCGATAGGCTCTTCGCCGTCCTGCGCCATCACGGCGGCGGCGGGCAGAACCAGCGCCAATACCAGCGTGAAAGCAAACAACTTGGTCCAGAATTTACGGTTCAGCATGTTTTTCTCCTCTAGGAAACAAGCTTCATGCCCAGGCGATGCAATAGAGTTTTATCCTGAGCGCGGCTGAATTTAACGGGGGAATCTAAAGCGCCAGACAAGCCGCGTTTAAAAGAACCTTGCACAGCCTTTAAATTTGCTTAATTTTCCAGAATGGGTTTTTCGTATCTTAATATAAGTCTTGATTTTGCTTGCGCGGCTGGTACGGCGGGGGCGTATGCGAGCGGGGGCGATTCTGCTAAAGTGTTGTTAAGGCAACAGACGCCGGGATGCTTTTGTGCGATCCTCACAGTACGAATACCAGACGGGAGGCCAGATAAGCACCATGCACAACGGAAATGGATCCATCTCTATCACACCACCGCCCAGAGAAATCTGGAATCTGCGCGATGCGCGCCTGTTCGACGCCCTGACTGCCGACGAAATGGAGCAGGTGCTAGAGGTCATGCCGACCTACAGCTACCGGGCGGGGGAGTACGTGTTTTTTGCCGGGGAGGTGGCCGACAGCCTGTTTATCTTGCAGGTCGGCACGGTCAAAGTCTCGTACATCAATCTCAACGGGGACGAGAAGGTGCTCAATATCTTCCGGCCCGGCGACGTGTTCGGCGAATTGTTCCTGGGCAAGTACCGCTACCGCATCGGCGAGGCCCAGGCGCTCGAAGATGTGGTCGTCGGGCGCTTGTGTGAGGAAACCTTTCTCGACCTGATCCAGCGCCTGCCGCGCATCGCGCTCAATTTCATCCGTCACCTGGCCGACGAACAGCGCCAGACTCTCGCGCGGATGCACGCCTTGATGCGCGCCGAGGCCCGCTACCGTCTGCTGGGCACGCTGCTGAGCATCACGCGCCGCTACTGCTGCGCGGACGGTGATGACTGGCTCGATCTGCCCGCCTCACTCACACAGGAGGATATCGCTAACATGGCGGGCCTGAACCGCAGCACGGTCA
>CAZMNL010000137.1:3885-7412 GCA_964567525.1 uncultured Anaerolineaceae bacterium | reverse complement strand
GACGAGTCAGCCGCCGTATATGACATGTTCGACTTTGAGGAGCAGGGGGGCGATGATGGCCTGTCCTGGCTCGAAGACCTTGCCGCAGAGCCGGATGAAGATGCTGCTGATTTTCTCGCTCTGGAAGACGAGAGCGCCGGTTTTGCACCGTCTATGAGTATGCCGGAACCACAGACCCCGGTCGATCCGAGCGATCCGCTGGCCGGGATGACGGACGAAGATATCGCGCGGGCACAGGCTGAGGGTACGCTTACACCACAGCAGGAGTTGGCCTGGTTGAAACGCCAGGCGCGTGCTTTGGCGGAAACCCGTGAGGCCGAAGATGCCGAACTGGCTGATGAACTGCCACCGGCTGAACCCGGTGATTTGCCTCCCTGGTTGGAGCAAATTCGCGAGACTTCCGAACGTGAAGCAGTCGAGGCGGCAGACGAATTGTTGGGCGAGGTCGAACAACCGGATAGTGAACTGCCCGACTGGTTGGCTGAGTCCCCGGAAGCCGAACTGTCGCTGGAGCCGGACGAGGCAGACAGTGACGTTGTCGAGCTATCGTTCGAAGATGACGTAGACACGCTCTGGGATGAAGCGGCAGAACCGGCTGACATCCCTGATCTGGACTTCTTAGGGCCGGATTCAGAACTGGCGGCCTTTGTGAGTGGCGATTTTGTGTCGGATGAACCCGATATGCTGGCGGACGCCCTGGATGAAGAGTTTGACCGCCGTCAGCTTGGCAGGGAAGTAGAAGAGCCGCCCTGGTATACAGAAGCGGTTGCCAGAGTTGCGGCGGAAGCTCCCGCGCTGCCCGAATTTGAGCAGGAGCAGGTTGAAGATGATCAGGACGAGGCAGACGAGCCAGCCTTGACCGCTGCTGAACCGGTTGATGCGCCGGGGTGGTTGGAAGCTGAGGCGGAAATGGCGGAAGCCATCCCCTTCGACGACAGCGACATGCCCGACTGGCTGCGCGGGGCGGACGAGCAAGCTGCTGATGCCCTGGTGGACAGCGATATGCCCGACTGGCTGCGGGATACGCCGGAACTCGAAGCCGAACTGGAAGATGATATCCCGGACTGGCTGCAAGAGATGGCTCCCGAAGACCGGCAAATGCCGGAAGCCGAACCACAGGCTCCGGCTGAAGCCCCTGCGCCGGCTGTTGCAGCGCCACCGGCTGAAGTTGCGCCGGAGGTCCCGCTTGCGGCGGCTGCGGCGGTTTTGCCGGAAGGTGAGCTGTTTGACCAGTATCGCGTGCGTCTGGAAGCCAATCCCAATGATCATCCGAACCGGTTGGCGTTGGCGCGGGCGCTGCGGGCCAATGAGCAAGCCGTGTCCAGTCTCGATCACTATGAAGTGTTGATTGAGTCTGCGCAGTTGTTGGAAGATGTCACGCATGATCTGGTTGATATGGCGCACGAGAACCCCGGCGAACCGCGTATGCAGCGCCTGGTTGGGGATGCGTATATGCGGCAGGGCAAGCTCTCCGAGGCATTGAACGCATATCGTAATGCGCTGCATCGCCTGTAGGCGCAGCGTGGGGCCTGAGGGCCGAATCCGGGCTGTGTAAGCGCCGGAGAATGTGGTAAAGTTTACGATAATCGCGGGCCGGGGTGTCCCCGGCCTGTTTGTTGAGTGTAGAGACCAGAGTGTTCAGGAGGAACGGTGGAACGCACACTGATCATTATCAAGCCAGACGCGGTACAACGCGCACTGATTGGCGAAATTATCCGCCGCTTTGAAAGCCGCGGCCTGCGTATTGCCGGGATGAAGTTCATGCAGATCAGCCGTGAGCTTGCTCAAAAGCATTACGCCATTCATGAGGGCAAGCCGTTTTTTGAAGGTTTGCTGGATTACATCACGTCCGCGCCAGTGGTGGTGATGGCGCTGGAAGGTCACGACGCGATTGCCATCGCACGTAAGACCATCGGGGCGACCAAGCCTGTTGAAGCGGACGCCGGGACGATTCGCGGCGATTTCGGGATGCAGGTGGGCCGCAATCTCGTACACGGGTCTGACAGCCCGGAAAACGGGCAGAAGGAAGTCGCGCTGTTCTTCCGCAATGACGAACTGATTGACTGGGCGCGGGATACCGAACGCTGGATTTTTGAGGACTGATCCTGCGCGCGGTCGCTGCCTGGTTGGTTCCACAATCATAGCAAACGCGCGAGACGTGTATGCGGTGTCTCGCGCGTTGTTATGCCGGGGATTATTGAATGCGCACCATCACAGGGGCCTCGCGCCATAATCCTTCGAGGTCATAATAGGCGCGTTTCTCCGGCAGAAAGCCGTGTACCACCACATCCCCATAATCGATCAGGACCCAGCCGTTATCGGCTTCCCCTTCAATTCGCCAGGGTAACACGCGATGCTGTTTCTTGGTTTCCTCACCGATGTGCTCGATGATAGCTTTGATCTGGCGCGATGCGGCGGCACTGAAAATCACGAAAAAATCCGTGATCGGTGATATCTGGCGCATGTCCATCAGGACGATGTTTTCGCCCTTTTTGTCGGTTGTGAGATCGACAATCAACCGTGCCAATTCTACAGGTTCCAGGGGTCTCTCTCCCTTGTATTAGAAGCGTAAAGAATATCTTTCATTGTAGCATGGCCTGCCGTGTTTGCCAGTGCGATTCGTTTCTTTGCGCGCGTGTTTTTGATCGCGTGCTTAGTGCTGCGCGTTCAATGCAGCGTGAAACAGCGGCGTATACACAGCCCCGCCGGGACCAAGCTGGCTGCGAATCAACGTCACTTCCGTTACACGCCAGGGGCCGCTGGTTTGGATGGTGCTGTCTGTTATCAGCGCGCCAATGCGCTGCATGTCACTGCGGTGAGTTTCGCGCCGAACACGTCCGAGTGTCAGGTGTGGGTGGAAGGGACGATTTTCGGTGGGGTAGCCCAGGGGGGCGATATGCGTTTCGACCGCATCCCGCAATGCGTGCAGTGCGTCCATGCCCCCGGTGAGTCCCACCCAGATCACGCTGGGGCGCTGTGCGTTGGGAAAACAGCCCAGGTCCCCGGCAGCCAGTTGAAAGGGTGCATGGGCTTTGACAGCTTTCGTCAGAGCGTTCTCCAGGTCTTCGCGTTGATCGCTGGGCACATCCCCCAGGAATTTGAGTGTCAGGTGAATACTCTGCGGTAGTACCCAGCGTACCGCGCCCTGAGGCGCACGCTGTTTGATGTCCTGCTGAACGGCGGTGATATGTTGGATGATATCGGGCGGCAGTTCCAGCGCAATGAACAAACGCCATGCTTCAGCCATTGTCTTCTCGCTTTCTGTTTTTCTTTTGGACTGCACGGGTGAACGTATTGTGGGATGATCCTGGGCGAATGTCAATTTTTGACGCGGGCCATCTTGATGTACAATGACGGTGGTATCAGGAACAGGCACACTGGTTATCAGGACAGACTGAAATGGGCCAGGATCAAATCACACAACTGCTTCAGCAAGGTATCACCGCAGCGCGCAGTAACCAGGCCGATGCCGCACGGGGGATTTTCCAGCAGGTTTTGACGCTCGACCCGCGTAACGAGATCGCCTG
>CAZMNL010000137.1:0-3875 GCA_964567525.1 uncultured Anaerolineaceae bacterium | reverse complement strand
ATGGCTGGCAAACGTCGCACGCAACGAGCGCGAGCGCCTGCTGTTTCTGCGTAAACTGTTAGAAGTCAATCCGCAGAGTGAGTATGCGCTTAAGCAGTTAGCCAGTATGGGGATCGATCTCGAAAGCGTGCAGCAGCCGCCGGAAAAATCCGCGGTGCCGCTGTTGGATGACGCCCGCTATGCGCGCGTGCAATCGGGAGTTGATGATTTTCTGCGCCGCTATACGCCGGAACCTGCCGACCGCCTGTCGATCACCTGGCAGCGCGGCACACGCAGGCGCTATGCGGATCGCGGTGTTCAGCAGTTGCGGCGGGTGGTCTACGCGGCGGCGGCGTTAGTTTTCGTGTTGGTGGCGGCGGGGATCGTCTTCGCGCTGATGCAGGTTGATTTTTCCGGCTCCGGGGGCGAACAGGTGGCATTTGCAACGCGCGTGCCGACCAATTCGCCGGTTCCAACCCTGACGCCCACGCCCGGCGGCGCGACGCCTACGCCGATACGCACGCTGCTCTATGAACCGACGGTGATCGCCGAACAGCGCAACGCCGGGACACCGGATGGTATTTCATCCCCGACTCCTATGTTCCCGCGCCCGAACGCCGATGTTGAGCGGGTGGTTCAGGATGCGGTCGATCATTATACTATCGGCGCATACCAGACTGCCGCCGATCTCTTGAGCGAAGAGCGCGAGCGGTCCGAGCCGGGATGTTATCCGTATGTGGTGTATTACGAGGCGCTCAGTTATGCGCAGATGGGGCAGTTTGCGCGTGCGGAGAATGTGCTCGAATGGGCGCGGACGTATCAGTCTCCCCGGCCTTACGAGTCGTGCCAGGGATCGGCGCTGATCTCGGCAGGCTTTGCGGAAGTGGCTTATTTGCAAAATCCAGCTTCCCAAACCGCGCTGAATCTGAGCGAGCAGGCGTTGGATGTGCTGCCGGGGTTCGTGTCCGCCGTGCTGACCAAAGGCCGCGTCCAACTGGCGATGGGGCAGGTTTCTGAGGCGTGGATCACGGTCAATCGCGCGCTCGAAACTAACCCGCAAGATACTAATCTGCTGCTGCTGGCCGCACAGACCGAACTGGCCCGCGACCAGGCGCTCACGGCGCTGGACTATATCGGGCGGGCGTTGTATGTCGATCCTGATTTGTTGCCCGCGCTGTATTTACAGGCTGAAGCCTACCTGACATTGGCTGAAAGCGAGATTGACGCGGCGCGCCGCTTGCAGGCGTATGGCTTCGCGGTGCAGAGCGCGCAGTTGATCCAGCGTTACTACGAAGGCGATCCGCGCGGGTATCTTTACCTGGCCCAGGCACGCATCGGCGAAAATAATGCCGACATGGCGGAAACCGCGCTGACCCGCATCCTGGCTGTGGCGGATGATTTGCCCGACTCAGCGCAGGATACCATTGACGCGGCTTACCGGCTACGCGGCGAACTGCGCTTCCGGCAGGGGCGTTTTACCGCCGCGCTCGACGACCTGGAACAATACGCGACTCGTCTTTCTGCCCCTGATCCGGATGCAGTTGAAATACTGGTCAGGAGCGCGTTGGAAACTGGCGATTTTACGACTGCGCGCCAGTGGATCGCGTATCTGCGAACCCGTGAGTCAGCTAATGACCGTTACACGTTGTGGGAAGTCCAGTTACAGGTCGAGTTATGCACGCTCTACCCGGATGCGTTGACCTGCCAGTATGCTAATGCGCTGGACACGCTCAGCGATGATTTTGTGATGGGGCTGGATTCCGACCGGCTGCGGGCCGAGGCGTTAAGCTACCGGGCGCAGGCGCGTTACCATATCGTGATCCGGCAGCGCGCCGCGCTTGATGACGACGAGCGCGAGTCCGAACTGCGACAGGCGTTGGAGGATACCGCACAGGCGCTCGCTAT
Source organism: uncultured Anaerolineaceae bacterium (assembly GCA_964567525.1). GTDB lineage: Bacteria > Chloroflexota > Anaerolineae > Aggregatilineales > Aggregatilineaceae > CAYRNY01. The sequence continues at coordinate 1,991 of CAZMNL010000137.1, read as the reverse complement.
CCGCGAGTCGATGCTGGATCGCTATTATCGCGGGCGGCTGTTTGACGCGCTGGAAGACCCCATGCGTGCGTTTGAGCAATACCGCTGGGTGGCTTTTTGGGATGCGCAGTACGATTATCCCTTCACCGGCAGCGATTTTGAGGCGCGGCTGGCAGCGGCGGCACGCGCTGCGCGTGAGGGGATGGAAGAGGTCGTTGTGGTGGTGACGCCGCCGACTCCGCCGCCCGATACGCCAGAGCCGACTGGCGAAGCGCCTGATGGGACAGCCACGCCCGACGAAACCGGTACGCCAGCGGCGATAACGGCGACGCCTGCCGCGAGCGCGACTCCGCGCGGCACGGCCACTCCTACTCCGGAACCAACCGCGATCCCGGCAGAAGATATCCCGTGACCTGAGTTTAGCGGCCCGTTTTGTTTGCGCGGCTTCCGGCAGGGTCAGTTCGGCGGGGTAGGGCTGTTATGCAGCCGATCCCAGGCTGCGCGCACGGCTTGTAGCGCGGCGGGGTCTTCCGGGACTTCGCCATAGCGCACGGCGACGTAAGCTTCGGTGATGTGTTCGACTTCGCCGGGAAACTCAGGGAACGCTCGCCGCAGCGTGTGACGGTATTCGTAGGGTGTTTCGGCGGCGGCACGCGGATAACCGCGCGATCCGGCGAGATTTTCCATGCGCGCGTAAATGCGCCGGATGGTGAGCGCGGCGAAGAACCCGCGCCCCAGGCCGAACTGCCGCAGCAGGCCCAGCGCGCCCGCAAGCCGCCGCCAGCTATCGCGCAGAGCTTGCCGTAAGCTGCCCACGACCTCGCCTGTACCGAGCGCTTCGCGTTCCTCGTCTTCGTATTCCTCGCGCTGAGTGGCCGACATGATGATGAACCAGACGAACGCAAACAGCACCAGCGCCAGGAAAACCAGCGTCATGATGATCAGCGCGTCGGTGAACAGTGCCAGCGCGTTATCGGCCCAGGGCGCTTGCAGGTCATTGGTGCGTTTTTCGCCGCCCGTGCCGGTCGCCTGGTAACTCTGGCCGAAACTGTCCGGCATGACGGACTGCAAAAAGTTGAACGTGACCTGGGCCAGCAGCAGCAGCGGCGAGGAAACGATAAACAGCAGTGTGACCACCGCTTCAGCAAGCGTGCGCAGTGCTTCGCCCATCTGGGCCAGGTCCATACCGGCGAGCCACAGCGCGAGCACGTAACCGCCCACCGTAAGCAGCAGCGCGATCACGATCAGCGACGGTATCCAGCCGCGCCCAAAGGCACGGTTGGCGCTGGCATTGTCCAGGTTCAGGCTGTCCGCACGCGCGAGACTGGAGGCCAGCAGCCCGAAGAAGAAGAAACCCGGCAGCAGTCCGAGGGTGTCGCGGCGCAGTTCTGATCCGGCGAGCAGGGCGACCCACACGAACGACAGCAGGCCCAGGCGCATACTGAAGCTGGCGCGTGTGTGCGTCATATAGACACTGCCAAGTTGGTAGCCGCGCCACCACAGAAACATGACCCACAGGATCACCAGCGGGCCAGCAGGCACGCGCGCGTATTCGTCAATGAAGAACATATCGCCCAGCGTAAGCGTGTCGCCGTTGCCATAGGCACGGGCTAGCGACGGGATCAGCAGCAGCGTGACTCCGGCGGCAAACCACATCACAGCCAGGATCGTCAGCGCCACCGTGCGGATCGCGCGGCGTTGGTGCAGCAGCCAGCGCACCAGGATCATGCTGGTCAGCAGGTGGACGATCACCAGTCCGAGCGTGTTCGCCAGCGAAATCTCCAGGAACCAGTTCAGCGACAGGGCAGCCCAACCCGCCAGCCAGCTCGCCGACATGAAGAGCACCGCAAAATGCAGATATTCCTGCCGCCAGTTGTACGGCCTGGGGTGGCGCTGGACGCTGTTAGCGGTGGGCATAGTGTGCCTCGTTTTCTTCATCTTCGACCCGTTCGGCCCATTCCTGTTGGCGGCGCAGCAGGTAACGCTGGCGCGGGGTCAGGCCTGCGAGCACT
>CAZMNL010000136.1:6356-7452 GCA_964567525.1 uncultured Anaerolineaceae bacterium | reverse complement strand
GCGGCGCATCAACTGGATGATGCGCAGCAGCTGCGCCGGGCCGCCGCTGCAATTGACGCCGAGGATGTCCGCGCCGTAGTCGTGCAGCGCGCGCGCAACCTGGGCCGGGGTGTCGCCAAGAACGGTACGGTCGTCGCGTGTGAACGTCATCTGTGCTACGACGGGGATCGCAGCGTCTACCGCGCGCGCTGCCCGGATCGCTTCGGCGATCTCGTGCAGATCGGTGAAGGTTTCGAAGATGACAAGGTCAACGCCCGCGTTGATCAGGGCGCGTAGCTGGATGAAGAACGCTTCGAAGACTTCTTCCGGCGTGGTGCGTCCGAAGGGAGCCAGGCGCACCCCCAGCGGCCCCACCGATCCCGCCAGGTAGACGTTTTCGCGGAAGGTCGAGTCGATCACTTTGCGGGCCAGTTCGACCCCCGCGCGGTTGATATCCGCGCATTGGTCCTGCATGTTACATTCGGCGAGCTTGTAGATATTGGCGCTGAAGGTATTGGTTTCGATGATCTCCGCGCCCGCTTCGATATAGCGGCGGTGGACATCAGCCACTACGCCGGGATCGTCCAGATTCAGCAGGTCAAAGCAGGTGTCGATGGGCATATTCCTGAGTGAGTGCAGCATTGTGCCCATTGCGCCATCTGTCACGATAGGACCCTGTTCCAACCGTTCTCGAAACGGAATCTTAGCCATGATGTGTGTTCCCCTTAGGCGTTGGCGAGCTGTTCGGCGCGCGAGACGCCAACGCTGAAATACCGGGCGTCCGGGTGATGGATCACGATAGCCGCTGTGGATTGTTCCGGCACGAGTTGATAGGCGCTGGTAAGCGTCATGCCCAGTTTTTCTTCGGCGGGCAGCAGTTGGAACAGCGTTACGTGATCGTCCAGGTCCGGGCAGGCGGGATAGCCCCAGCTATAGCGCTTGCCGCGCTCGACCGGCATACCCAGTTCGCGGTTGATATGGCGGTTGATGTAGGTGGCGGTGGCTTCGGCGGTCTGGACCGCCAGCCCGTGAAAGAAATACGCTTCCGTGTATTCGTCGGCGGCCTGCATCGCGTCGAATTTTTCGGTTGCGCGCTGGCCCACCGTGACGACCTGCA
>CAZMNL010000136.1:0-6346 GCA_964567525.1 uncultured Anaerolineaceae bacterium | reverse complement strand
CAAGGGACACACGTCCACGCGGTCGCTGCCAACCGGCGCGAAGTAATCCGCCAGGCACAGGTGATCGCCGGAGGGCTGGCGCGGGAACGAAAACCGCGCGATGGCTTCCAACCGGTCGCTGACTTCAAAACTCACCGGGTCATAGATGATCACGTCGTCGCCGTCCGACTGCGCCGGGAAATACCCGTACACAGCCTGTGGGATCAGCGTGTTGTCATTCGTTGCCGTGTGTTTCATGCGTTCCAGGCGTGCTTCGAATTCCGCTTCCAGTCGCTTCCATTCATCCCCCTGCGTGTTCTTTGCGCCCCAACTCAGGCGGAACAGTTCGGGCTTGTGGATATACGGGAAAACCGCATCCAGCGGGATATCGAGTACCGCTTTCGGCCCCCAGAACGGCGGTTTGGGAATGTCGGGCGTGGGTTGGACGGTCGAGCGCTGACCGGGTTTGCGGCGGTCGCGCACCGGGGGCGGCTGTTTGCCGATTTCCGTGTAGGCTTCGCTGGTGGCGCGTTCGAGCAGGTCGGCGCGGCGCTCCGGGGTGCTTAACTGGTCCATCACGTCCAGGCCCTCGAACGCATCTTTGCAGTAAAACACGCCGGGCGCGTAGGGTTCGCCGGTTTCTTCCAGGAACAGGATACGCCGCCCGAATGCGCGGTTGATCGCCGCGCCACCGATCAGGACCGGGAACTCCAGGCCACGCCGCGCCAGTTCGTTGACGATCAGCGGCATCTGCTTGGAGGTGCTGACCAGCAGCGCGCTCAACCCGATGGCGTCCGCGTTATGTTCGACAGCGGCGTCAATGATCACGTTGGCGGGAGTCTGCTTGCCCAGGTCATGCACGGTGTAGCCGTTGTTGCTCAGGATCGTGCGCACCAGGTTTTTACCGATATCGTGTACGTCGCCGTAGACGGTCGCCAGCACGATGACGCCCTTGCTGGTCCCGGCTTTCTTTTCCAGGAAGTTTTCGAGGTACGCTACCGAGCGTTTCATCACTTCGGCGCTTTGCAGCACGAAGGGCAGGATCAGCTCGCCCGCGCCGAACTTGTCGCCGACTTCCTTCATGGCGGGCAGCAATACGTTATTCAGCACGTTGACCGCACTCTGCCGCGTGAGACAGTCGTCGATCAGGGCTTCGACGCCTTCCGGCTTGCGGTGGACGATCTGCCAGTGCAGCGCTTGCTCGGCGGTCATGCCCTCGGTGGGGTTGACCTGTGTATCACCCGCTACGGTAACGTCATGGTCTTCAAAATACTGGATGTATTCCGCCAGCGCGTCGGGGTGTTCGTTAAAGATCAAGGCGTTGGCGAGCTGGCGCTGGTCTTCGGGAATCTCGGCGTAGGGCGTGATATGCGCCGGGTTGACAATCGCCATATCCAGACCTGCTTCGACGGCGTGATACAGGAACACGCTGTTCAGCACGGCGCGCGCGGCTTTGCCCAGCCCGAATGAGAGGTTGCTCACGCCCAGCGAGGTATACACGCCGGGCAGTTCCGCCTTGATCAGTCGCAGACTCTCCAGTGTTTCAACCGCGCTGTTCGCCATTTCCGCATCACCGGTCGCCAGCGTGAAGGTCAGCGTATCGAAGATCAGGTCTTCGGGCGCGAGACCGTACTCGTTCACGGCGATCTCGTGGATCGCCTGGGCGACTTCCAGCTTGCGCTGGGCGGTCTTCGCCATCCCTTGCTGGTCGATGGTCAGCGCGACGACAGCGGCCCCGTGACGCTGCGCAATCGGCAGCACGGCTTCCACGCGCTCGCGCCCGTTTTCCAGGTTGATGCTGTTGATCAGCCCGCGACCGGGATACAGGCTCAGCGCGGCTTCGATCACGTCCGGCTCGGTGGAGTCAATCATCAGCGGTGTTTCGACCGCCATCGACAGCTTTTTGACCACCGTACACATTTGCGCTGCTTCGTCGTCACGTTCGGTCAGCGCCACGCACACGTCGAGAATATGCGCGCCCGAATCGACCTGCTGCTGTGCCACTTCGACAATGCCGTCGTAATCGTCTTCGAGCAGCAGGCGTTTGATCATCCGGCTGCCCTGGCTGTTGACGCGCTCGCCGATCAGAGTGGGTGGGGGTTCCTGCTGCAAGGCCATCGCGCGCATTCCGCTAGAGGCGCTCGGTTTGACTTCCGGTTGGCGCGCTTCCGGCGGGCGCTGTGACTGCGAGCCGCCCTTAACGCGCTGGATAAGCTGTTCCAGGTGGGCGGGGGTGGTCCCACAGCACCCGCCAACGACGTTCACGCCCCAATCGACGAACTCGCCGAGCATGTGCGCGAAGGGGTCCGGCTGCATGGGGTAGACCGCTTCGCCTTCGACGTTGATCGGCAGCCCGGCGTTGGGCATGACGCTGATCGGTTTGGTGCTGTGCTCGGTCAGGTACTTGACGGGCTGCGCCATGTGTTCCGGTCCGGTCGAGCAGTTGATGCCGATCACGTCAATCGGCAGCGCTTCCAGCGTGGTGAGGGCGCTGGCGATGTCCGTACCGAACAGCATCCGCCCGCTGGTATCCAGCGTGATCTGCACTTGCAGCGGGATGCGCACCCCGGCATCGGCGAAATAGCGGTTGATGCCCACAATGGCCGCACGCACTTCGAGAATGTCCTGGCTGGTTTCCAGCAGCAGCACATCCGCGCCGCCTTCGACCAACCCCTGCGCCTGTTCATAGAAGATGGCGGCCAGTTCGTCGAATGTTACCTTGCTCAGTTCGGGATCGTCAGACGAGGGCAGCATTCCCGATGGTCCCATGCTGCCCGCCACAAAACGCGGGATACCGGTTTCTTCCGCGAAGCGATCCGCGACGCGGCGCGCGATCTGTGCCGCCGCGCGGTTGATTTCAAGGACCTGGTCCTGCAAGCCATATTCCGCCAGCGTCAGGCGGTTGGAGCGAAACGTATCGGTTTCGATGGCTTCGCTGCCCACCTGCAAAAACGAGGCATGGATTTCCTCGATGATGTCCGGGCGTGTGATCACCAGATAATCGTTGCAGCCCTCGTATGGTTCGCCGCCGAAATCCTCAGCCGTCAGGTTATAGCCCTGGATGCTGGTCCCCATTGCGCCGTCGTAGATCACGACATGATCCGTGATGGCATCCAGGTAACGACGATTGGTAAAATTGGGTGTTTTTACGCGCATATTTTTGTCCTGTTCATCCATTGTGAAAGTTCTATCACGAGGGCGCTACACACAAAACGCCCCTCGACACGGATCAAGGGGCACAGAATCATCTTGCCAATGTCCTGTTTTCCCCCTCATCTGTCAGAGTATCTCTCTGCCGGACTTGGCACCTTCCTGGCATAGATGCACCAGAGGTTGCCGCGACGTCGTCAGGCCGTTCCCTCGGTCGCTCTCGATGAGAGTTTGAATTCGATGCCGATCTTAGCATATTTGTCAATGCCCACCAAAAAATGCTTGCTTGCGGTGTTCGCACGGTATAATGGGGGTTCTTATCGGGGTTTACACGGCATTACGAGGTGATCCATGCATGTCAGAATCGCACTGCTTGGTTTTGGGAATGTTGGGCGCGCGTTGGCGCGGCTGCTGCTGCGCAAAGCGGATACGCTGGCGCAGGATTATGGCGTGACGTTCAGCGTGACCGGCATCGCTACCAACTCGCGCGGGATTGCGATTAACCCTGATGGTCTCGATCTCGAAGCGGCGCTGGCGCGGGTTGAGGCGGGCGAAAAGTTGGACACGCTGCATGTTGGCGCGCCGGTCGAAGATGCGCTCTCGTTTGTCACAGTCTGCCCCGCCGACCTGGTGATGGAGGCTACCTGGTTGAATCCGCAGACCGGGCAGCCCGCTACCGATTATGTGCGTAATGCGCTTGCGGGCGGGCGGCACGTCGTGACGGCGAACAAGGGGCCGGTGGCGTTTGCGCTGCGCGAACTGCAAGCATTGGCGGCGGAACAGGATCGCGGGTTCTTCTTCGAAAGTACGGTTATGGATGGCGCGCCGGTGCTGGGCATCGGGCGCGAGGCGCTGCTGGCGACGACGGTCTACCGTGTGCGTGGCATTCTCAACAGCACCACCAACTATGTCCTGACCTGTCTGGAGCAGGGCATCGCGTTTGATGAAGCGGTCCGGCAGGCCCAGGAAATCGGAGTCGCGGAAGCGGACCCCTCGACCGATCTCGAAGGCTGGGACTCGGCGGTGAAAACGGTGGTGCTGGCGAATGTCTTGATGGGCGCGGACCTGCGTCCGGCGGACGTGGATCGCACCGGGATCACGGCGGTCACTGCGGCGGAAGCCCAGGACGCGCTGGCGAATAACCAGCACATCAAGCTGATCTGCGAGGTTGTGCGCGAGGGCGATACCGTGCGCGCCAGCGTGCGTCCGGAGCGCATACCCTTTTCCGATCCACTGAGTCAGGTCAGCCAGACCAGCAGCGCCGTAACCATCGAAACCGATACCCTGCACCACCTGACGGTGTTTGAAGGCGATACCGACCCGACTACGACCGCTTACGGGATGCTGGTCGATATGCTCAATATTCTGCGGGGGCGCTACCGCTAAACCGGAAAACCAGACGCATAGTTATGTTTTGCTCTGACCGAACAGGATAGAGAACAATGAATCGCAGCGATGATGCGCACATTCAACAGTTAACATCCCCCTACGACCCGCACCAACCGCCGCAGCTTCCGCTGGATTTCAGCGACTATCTCTCGCTGCTGTGGCGCATTGATCGCCACGCCGCGCAAGAGAACCGGGTTGCATACTACCAGCAGTGCGCGCAGGCGCTCGCCAGGGCGTTTGACTTCGAACAGCGGAGCCTGGGGCGTTTGATGCGCACGGTCCCGCCCGGCGAGTTGTACGTTTCATTGAGCAACGCCCCGTTTCGGGATACGGGGCGTCTGGTGGATGCCTCCGCGCGTAAGGCGGCAATTCACCAACTGGTGATGCTGCGCGCGGATGTGCTGTCTATCGGCGCATACCAGCACGATTGGGTGGTAGGCTGGCCGGGCAGCAGTGTGGTGGATTCGGAACTGCGCGAGCGAATTTTCGCCACGTTGTTCACTGCGCTGCGCAGCCAGTACGCGCACTTCGGGCGCTTGCTGCTGGTGATCGATATTGTGCTGCAAGAACTGCTGCTCGGCACGCGCAGTATGCACGAGGTATCGCTGGGCACGCTGATCGACCGTTTCGGATATCCCGATCCTGAAGACCCGGCGGTGCGTGCATTGTACGATGATGCAGATTAATCGGGCAGTTTCTTTTCGAGGTACAGCACGGTTTCGGGGCCGCTGCCCAGTTCAATCTGGATGCTGTGATGTGCCTCGAACCCTAACCGCTGGTAGAGCACCAGGGCACGCGGATTCGTCACTGCAACGCCAATTTCGAGGATCGCGGCGTTCAGATTGACCGCTACTCCCGCGAGATAGTCGATCATGCGGGTGCCGATACCCTGGTCACGGTAGGCAGGGGCGACGATCAGGTCGCTGATCTCGGCGGTGCGCGGCCACAGCGTCAGCAGCCCAAAACCGCACACGATGCCGTTGTACTCCGCAACCGCACCGGTTCCCCGGCGCTGTGCGGCCAGTTTTTGTGTGCGCTGGAGAAACTCGGTGATCGCATCGAGCGGGCGTTCCGGCCAGCAGGTTTGTTGCAAGCATACGGCGTCATCCAGCACCGCAGGCCGGATGACTGCCGTAATCGCGGGTTTGATTTGGCTGGTTGTCATGTAAACCTCGGAGTTTGGGTAGAAAGCAAAAAGCACCGCTTCAATGTATATCACAACTTGCGATGCTGTGGTGCTGAAGCGGTGATGTTTTCACCAAATTCTAAAGCGCGCCGGGTTTACTGCGTGGCGGCGGTATGCTGGCGCTGCTCCTGCCACGCGATATGGCGCGCTGTGATCGTCTCCGGCTTGACCGCAGCGCTCGGAGCCTGTTGTCGCGGCTTGCGCGCCTCGTATCGCGCGAGCAGTTTGAGCAGTTGCGCCGCCCATTTAGCGTAGGGCCGGTGGTACGTCACCTCGTTTTGTAAGGCGGTGCGCACTTCCGGGTGGAACAGCAGCGCCGGGTTACGGCGCAGCGCGGTGATCACCTGCTCGTGCTGCGCGAGATCGATGCGCGGTGCGGGCAGCGCGAGCGGCGGCGCGTCGAGCGTGATCGCGGGCGACACGTTGGCTGGTTCCGGGCGGTGTGCCGGAGTTTCGGGCGTGGGTGGTTCTGGCTCGCCGGTTTCGTCGGGTTGGGCGGATAACGTGTCCAGTGGGGCCGTTGTGTCCGGCGCTGGTTCGGATGGCGGCGGGGAGGCGGCGAATGAGTTGCAGGTATTGCTGCGTGGCGAGCGCGGGCCGGGCAGCCTGGCGGTGTCGCTGCGGTCGCGGCCGGTGCGGAAG
>CAZMNL010000135.1:3268-7473 GCA_964567525.1 uncultured Anaerolineaceae bacterium | reverse complement strand
CCCCGTCGAATGGCGCATCCGGCGACTCCGCCGGGGATGACGCCGGTAAAACGCTGCCCGTGCCGCCGCCCAACTTCGCCGAACGCATCAAAGGCACGATCCAGCCGCCGGGTACACCGGACGCCGCGCCTTCTGAACGCGGCGAACACGAATCGCGGACGAACTCGCCGGACACGCAGGACACCGGCGACGCGCCCGCCAACCACTAGCGCGCCCCGCGCCGTGTTGACGCCCGGTCATGTTCCCCCGCGCCGGGCACGTGTATAACCTTTTTATACAAATTTCATGAATTCTATATGTTTTGGTGCTATAGTCTGCACAAGGACAGGTAGAGCCGTTCTGCGGCCCGTGCAGCCGTGTGCGCCACCGCGCCCACCCTTACACATAACAGGTATTCATACTAAATCCTAACGAAGTCGCGGTTGACTGTGGATACAGCGTCCGTGTACCATCAGGGGTCTATTGCGCTGGGCCGGGGTCAGGGGCCAGCCGCGCTGAGCCAGGAGCCTATCCCGTGCGTTTCCCGCCGATTAAACCCGATCGGGCGCTGTTGTGGATCACGCTGCGCCCGGATGATACCGTGATCGAACGCTACGCGGCGCTGCGTGCGCTGCTCAAAGACTGCCGCATGCACCCGCTGGACACAACCGCCGCCGCTGAAGTCCTGATCGTTGACACCACAGCTTTGCACGAACACCTTGCAGCAATCCGTGATGTGCTCGGCGCAGGCGATATGCTGCACCTGGTGACAGCAGTCGGGGACCGGCTGGCGGTGGAAGTGATCGCGCCGCCGGATGTGGAGGCCGATCCGCTGCCGCACCGCCCGCCCGAACGCCGCCCGCCCTGGCTGCCTATAATTTGACGGGCTGATGAGGTTTATTTGAGATGTCTGTGATGAGTCCTCGTTTGTTGAATCCTACCAGCGACCTGTTCGCCCGCAACGTCAAACTGACGCCCGGCGAACGTGTGCTGCTGCTGCACAGCAGCGATCCGCAGTTGGCCGGGTGGCTGCTGGCCCAGGTGGGCGCGGATGGCGTTGTAACCGGCCTGCACCGCCATTTTCAGGCGTTGGAAAAACTGCGCACCGTGCCCGGCCTGATCGTCAGCGACTCGGTTTACCCGGTCGCCGACAAACACGGCCCGGTGGATACCGTGCTGCTGAACATCCCGAAGGGGCGCAGCGTCTTACGCGGTTACCTGTGGACCGCTGCGCAGGTACTCGAACCGGGCGGGCGGCTGTTCCTGGCCGGGCCGAACGCGCGCGGCGCAAAGTCTGCGATCAGCGACGCCGTGACCCTGTTCGGGGCTGCGCCGGTGCTGGGATACAAGAGCAGCCGCCGGATCGCCTTCGCCACGCGCACGAACGACGCGCTCACGCTGCCGGATGAGTGGGCCGCCGAAGCCGCCTGGAAACCGCAAATGCGCGCCATGCGCCGCCCGGATGGTGATCTGATCGTCGTGACTATGCCGGGCGTGTTCTCGTGGGAGCACCTGGACGAAGGCACGGCCCTGCTGCTGAACCATCTGGGCGCAGAGCCGGGTATGGACGTGCTCGATATCGGCTGCGGCTACGGGATTATTGGCATGGCGGCGGCGCGGCAGGGCGCGCGCGTGACGCTGGTGGATGACGATCTGCTGGCGGTGCGCTGCGCGCTGAACAGCGTGTTGACCAACGATCTCGCGGAGCGCTGCACCGTGCTGCCCAGCGACGTGACCAGCGCCGTGCGTGACCGGCAGTTCGATCTCGTGCTCTCCAACCCGCCGTTTCACAAGGGCGTGGATGTCGATACCAGCATTACGGCGCGCATTGTGCAGGAATCGCGGGAAGTGCTGCGTCCCGGCGGGCGGCTGCGCATGGTCGCAAACCGCTTTCTGCCCTATCACCACATCATGCGCGAGGTGTTCGGCGCGGTGCATACCGTCGCAGAAACCGCGCGCTATCACGTGCTGGAGTCCGTGCGGAAGTAAGGCTGATCCAGGAAATAAATCACCCAAATAAGCTGGCCTTTGCTCCCCTTCCCTGAGGGAAGGGGTTATGGGGGATGGGGTAATTATTTTCTTGGCGTAGCCTAACCCGGTCCGGCGCACCGCCCTTTCTGTAACAGGCGCACTACACGCTTAATATAGAAATTCCATAACATGCCCCTGGGGAGTGTCTCACACACTCCCCCTGTTGTATAATTAAAAAATAGAGTAAGCATTAAGGGGCCTTATTGAGCGTCATTATGAATAATCCGCAACCCACAACCACATCCTTTCCGCCTGAGCGAGTCCTGGTCCCGGAGCACACCCGCGATCTGCATCTGCACCCGGACGAACTGCACGCCGCGCTCGACCGGGTCGTTGGCGATCATCTGCGCCCGATTGCGCTGTCGCTGGTGCCGCTGTACGGGATATACGCGGTGGCGCACGCGCTGACGCTGCCGCGCGCGGTGGCGCTGCCCATGACGCTGTTCGCCGTAGTGACGGCGCTGCTGCTGGCCGGGATCGCGTGGGTGTGCGGGCGCGGCCCGTTCACAGCGCAGAACGCGCACCCGGTCGCCGCGCTGATCCTCATGCTGGTGCTGGTGAACAGCTTTGCGCACCTGGTGCTGACCGGCGAACCGCGCCAGACCACCAACATGATGCTGCTGGTTGTGGGGACGGGCGTGCTGCTGCTGCGCCTGCGCTGGTTTATTCTGCTCAATGGGCTGGCGTGGGCGGGCTGGCTGGTCGTGGTGCTGGGCTGGCCGGATGACGCATGGACGCATTATTTTTTCGGGATGCTGGCCGCCTTGCTGCTGTCCGCAATCGTCCACCGCGTGCGCGTGCGGACCGTCGTCCGCATGGAAGGGCTGCGGCTGGTGGATATGCGCCATACGCACATGCTGGAAGCCACCGCGCGCGCCGCGCAGCACAGCGAAGAGCGTTTCCGCAAGCTCTCACACGCAGCGTTTGAGGGCCTGCTGTTCCATGATGAAGGCGTGATCCTGGACATGAACCAGACCGCGCTGGACATGCTCGGCTACACGCTCGACGAGGTGCAGGGCGGGCAAGTCTGGGACCTGGTGACGCCGGAATCGCGCGAGACGATTCTGACGCGCGTGCAGTCTTCCAACGGGCTGCCTTATGAAGTGGTCGGCGTGCGCAAGGATGGCACGACCTTTCCGGCGGAGGTGCGCGTGCGTGCGATTCCGTCCGATGACCGCATGTTGCGCGTGGTGGCGGTGCAGGATATCACCGCCCGCAAGCAGATCGAGGCCGAGCGCGAGCAGTTGATCGAAGAGCTAGACTCGTTTGCGCACACCGTCGCGCACGATCTCAAGGGGCCGCTGGGCCAGATGATGTCCTATGCGCACATGCTCACCGACCTGAACGACATGCTCACCGAGGCCGAGCGTATGCGTTACATTCACGAGATCGCCCAGGGTGGCGCGCGCCTGACCAATATCATCGACGAACTGCTGCTGCTGGCCCAGGTGCGTCACGGGGATGTACCCTATACGGCGCTGGACATGGAAACGATTGTGCTGGACGCCTGCCAGCGCGTGATCTCCTTGCAGCAGGAATATAACGCCGAGATCATCCTGCCGGAGTCCTGGCCTGTGGCTGCCGGATATGGTCCCTGGGTTCAGGAAGTGTGGTACAACTATGTATGCAACGCGATCAAGTATGGCGGCGAACCGCCGCGCGTGGAACTGGGCGCGGACTCGCCGCCCGGCGGTGCGGTGCGCTTCTGGGTGCGCGATAACGGCGCGGGACTGTCGCCGGAAGACCGCGCCAAACTGTTCCAGCCCTTCAACCGCCTGGACCGGGTAGACACCAAAGGGTACGGGCTGGGGCTGTCGATTGTGCAGCGCATTACCACGCGGCTTGGCGGTGCGGTGGGCGTGGAGAGCGAGATCGGCGAAGGCAGCCGGTTTTATTTCACGCTGCCCGCTGCGCCAGTGCCCCAGCCTGATCCTTAACACCGCAACACACAATAATCTTCGACGAAAACAAAAGGAACAGACCATGCGTCGTTTATGGCTTTTGATTGTAGTCAGCGTCATGTTGTTGGGGGCCGTGCTGGTGGGGCCTTTTTCCGCCGGGCACGTCGATGCGCAAGACGGTTATACACCCGTCATCGAGTGGGACGACTGCCCGTTTCCGCTGCCGCCCGGTGAAATACCGCAGTCCACGATTGACTGCGGTACTTTGATCGTGCCGCAGGATCGCGCCGATCC
>CAZMNL010000135.1:1195-3258 GCA_964567525.1 uncultured Anaerolineaceae bacterium | reverse complement strand
CTGTATACGTCTAGGCTGTGGGTAGCATATATGGCGAAAGTAGCAGGGCCAGTACGTTGAATTGGCGCTGGCGGTGCTCTACAGCACGGCGGCGAATCCTGCGCCGGACCCGCTGGTGTACCTCGAAGGCGGGCCGGGCGGCAGCGCGCTGGCCGGGTTGGATGCGTGGTATAACTCGCCGCTGCGCGCCACGCGCGATATCGTGGTCTTCGACCAGCGCGGCACCGGGTATTCGTTCCCGCGCCTGTACTGCTGGGAACTCGATGAACTCGACGATGTGGCGCTCGATACCTATGAAGGTAACGCCGCGCTTTCGGTGGGCGAGCAGCAAGCGCTGAAGGACTGCCGCGCGCGCCTGGTCGCCGAAGAAGGCGTTGATCTCACGATGTACAATTCAGCCGCCAGCGCCGCAGACGTTGCCGATCTGCGCGTGGCCCTGGGCTACGACTCGGTGAATTTGCTCGGCGTGTCGTATGGCACGCGGCTGGCGCTGACCGTGATGCGCGATCAACCGGCGGGCGTGCGCAGCGTGGTGCTTGATTCGAGCTACCCGCCGAACGTCGATGCGTATGAACTGGGCGCGTCGGGCACGTACCGGGTATTCCGCCAGTTGTTCGACGACTGCGCGCTTGATCCGGGGTGCAGCGCGGCGTATCCCAACCTGGAAACACGTTTCGGGCAGCTTGTCGCGCAGTGGAACGCCAGCCCCGTAACCATCCCCGACCTGGACATGACCGTAAACGGCGATGACCTGATCGACAGTGTGTTTCAGATGTTTTACGACACCAGCGTCCTGCCGTATCTGCCGCTGATGCTGGACGACCTGACGCGCGGCGACACCGCCCTGTTTGTGATGCTCTCCGAGGGCGAACTGCCGGATATGGGCGACTCCACCGGTGAGGCATACGACGACGAGGACCTCGTGTGGTTGTTCGTGGATGAGTTCGACTGGCTGATGGAAGACTTCAGCGACGCGGACTATGACGCGCTGTACGACGAACTCGACGCGTGGGACTTGCAGGACTGGGACACTTTCCGCGCGGTGATCGGCGCGTATTTCGCGCCGGAAGACGCCGCTTACCTGCTCGGCCTGTTGGACGAGATGACGCCCGAAGAACGTCAATGGCTGGTCGATGTGCTGATCTGGGACGAGGATTACGCGCCGGACGGTGACTACGACGACGCAGCCTACGCGGAATTGGAGGCGCTCTCCGATACGCAGGGCGCGTTCGACGCGGTGGAGTGTAACGAAGAACTCCCGTTTAACACGCTGGCCGACGCCCAAGCTGACGCGCAGAGCGTGCCTGCGCTGTACGGCCCGGTGAGCGTGTCGCAGCTCGCCGCGCAGCTCGAAACCTGCGCGATCTGGCAGTCGGGCACGGCGGCCCCGGTCGAGACGCAGGCCGTGACGAGCGCGATTCCCACGCTGGTCCTGGCGGGCGCGTATGACCCGGTCACGCCGCCGGAGTGGGGGCGGCTCGCCGCGCAGAGCTTGAGCCGCGCGTTCTACTTTGAGTTCCCCGGCGTGGGGCATGGCGTGATCGATGGCGGGCCGTGCCCCGGCGGCATCATCCAGGCGTTTCTGGACCAACCCTCTGCTGCGCCGGGCAGCGCATGTATCGCCGCCATGACTGGCCCGGCGTTTGTATTGCCCTGACGGGTGTATTCCAGATTAGGGGCAGGATTTTTCACCACAGAGCACACGGAGAACACAGAGGTTTTTGAAGGAAAAGAGAGAAAATCAGAGGGTGTCCTTTCCGTCAATTGGACCGGAAACAGACGCGTTTTCTCAAGATTTTCTCAAAAAATTCTCCGCGACCTCTGTGTTCTCTGTGGTGCATCTTTTTTTGTCCCAGATTTGAAACGCACCCGCCCTGATCCTGTAGCGCTCACCGGGCCGGATCGGCTATGATCGGTTTGAAGCTGGATCACGATCCAGCCCGGAACAACACCCCCACATTTCTAATTGGAGTTACCAACCTGCATGATCAAAATTACGGTGTTTGGTTTTTACTGCCCGGACAACAGCCGCCCCGGTGAGGACTGCCGGTCCCCGGTGAACA
>CAZMNL010000135.1:0-1185 GCA_964567525.1 uncultured Anaerolineaceae bacterium | reverse complement strand
GACTTTATGCGCGTGGTGTGGGAACTGGAACCGCCCGCCTCGCGCATCGGGCACGATCCCGATATGGTGCGCTTCGCCAAGCTGACCAAGCTGTTTATCCGCCCGGTCTACGTGCAGGCGCTCAGCGACGAGATGGCGAGCAGCGCGGGCCTGCTGAAAAGTGACGGCTATATTGCGATCATCGACGCGGTGAAGATTCTCGCGCCGAATGCGATCCGCGCCGCGCTGCGCCGGTTGGCAACGCTCAACCCACAGGCCGATTTGATCATCGCTGCCGGGCGGCAGAACGAACCCGACGCGCTCTCGTCCGAGGAAATCCGCGAGGTGCTGGATTTGCACCCCGGCCTGCTGGTGATGCCTTACGTGCCGGACCAGCCGAAAACCGTGTACCGCATTGTGCGCCGTCTCGCGCGTTACATCGACAACCCCCAGCACATCCCCACGCCGATTTTCGCCGGGGATGTATACGCCGCGCCGCCGGTCGTGGAAGCAGTCCCCCCACCCCCCGAAGACACGCCCGCGCCGGTCCCGCGCATTCACAGCATGGCGGGCGTCAGCGTCGCCGTGCGCCAGATGGCGCGGTCGCTGGTCTTTTACCGCGATCTGCTGGGCTTTCGCGTGCTGGGGCCGGTCGAGGACTCCGACCGGCAGGGGCGCGCAGTGGTCCACCTGGACACCGGGCGGGGCGTGCTGCAACTGGTCGAGGTGGGGGCCGCGATGCACGAGTCATCCCAGGCGCACCTGGTGCTGCGCGTGGTAGCGCTGGATGCGCTGGTCGCGGCGTTGGCGGCAGCGGGTGCGCGCGTACTCTCCGCGCCGGCCCCGACGCCCTACGGCGTGCGGCGCGCGGTGCTCGCCGACCCGGACGGGCTGCCCGTCGAACTGGTCGAGGGCGAGGTGATCTATCCCCGGCGGTAATCCCAACAAACAGATTTAAACCGCCCATAACGCAAATTTTTCTTTCAACTGTTCTTTTGACAGGCGATTATCGCGCGCCCCGGAGGGCCGGGACGTAAGTTGAGCGAAAGGACACAGACTCCGATGGCAGAGCAACCACGTTTGAACGGGCGCATCCCGCAGGACTACCACACGCACACCGAGGCAAGCTGCGACTCGCAGGCGACGATGGCGCAGATGTGCCAGGCCGCGCTGGATCGCGGCATTCACGAGATCGCGTTTACCGAT
>CAZMNL010000134.1:4230-7510 GCA_964567525.1 uncultured Anaerolineaceae bacterium | reverse complement strand
GCGTCAAGCTGCTGGCGAGTCATGCTAATGTGACCGCCATCAGCAACGAAAACGGCCAGATCGGCGTGCGCCTGCCCTATCTCGCCACGACGGACCGCGCCGCGCTGCGCGAACGCCTGGGCGACTTCGTGCGCGTCAGCCGCATCGCCGTCTGGATGCCGTATGCCGACCTCAAAACGCAAGAATGGCACAGCAACCTGATCGACATCCTGCAAAAACTCCAACGTGAAACCGTCCAGACCGGGTCGCCCTGACAAAAATATCCCACATCGCCCTGTTGTGTGGGAAAATGTGGGATATTTGGGAAATCATGTGGGATTCCGAGTGGGATAACTCAGTCTTCCCACTCGACATTCACGCCAATCGCGCCGGGGCCAACATGCACGCCCAGCACCGCCGTGATATACGACAGATAATGCTCGTCGGGCTGAAAGCGTTCGACCGCACGCGCCGCCATTTCCTGCGCTTCGGCCTCGACATCGCCGTGAATGATCGCCAGCCGCTTTACACGCCGTCCGTTCACGTGCTGCTCGGCAATTTTCAGCAGGTGATCGATGGCGCGTTTGCGCGTGCGCACCTTATCCACCGAATCAATCCTACCCTCTTGCAGTCCGAGAATCGGCTTGATGTTGAGCGCCGTGCCTAACAAACGGCTGGCCCCACCAATACGCCCGCCGCGATGCAGATATTCCAATGTATCAATCGTGAACAGCAGCACAGACCGGCGGGCGGAATCTTCTACCGTCTGGAGAATTTCCTGGGGACTCGCGCCCCGGTCCCGCGCTTCAGCCGCCGCCAGCATAGTAAAGCCCAATGTCCAGGATGCTTGCAGCGTATCCACCACATGCACGGGAAAATCGACCATCTCAGCCGCCTGGATCGCGGACGCATAGGTACCGCTCAGCACGCTCGAAATCACCGCGCACACGATCTCGTCGGCATTCTGGTCAACGCGAGCCTGCTGGAAAATATCGATGAAATCCTGCGGGGATACCTGCGATGTTTTGGGCAGTTCTTCGCTGGGGCTGGCTGCCGCCAGACGCCGCAGCAGTTCCACATCCGTAATATCGATGCCATCTTTAAAACATTCTTCGCCCCAGAGTACGTACAACGGCGCGACATAAATCTGCCGTTCCGCCGCCAGATCGGACGGCAGATTGCTGGTACTATCGGTTACTAACGCAGTCCGCGCGCTCACATATTCCTCCTGAAAACATCATGGATTGGCAGGACCAACCCAACCTAATAAGCGTATCTCTCCCTGGAACCGGCTGGTCAAATTGCGCGCCCCATAACCGTTCGCCTGTGCCATATACAGGTCCAGACGGCCATCCGCTGCCCCGGTGCGCGTCTGGATACCGGCAAACGCAAGCCAGGCACCATCGGGCGAGTAACGCGGATCACAGGCAAACGGCGACGTGCCGGAAAAGAACAACTCAAGCGTATTACGCGCCACCACTAATCCATTGGGGCACTGGGTATTCCGCCCTCCAAATGTCACCCATTCGCCCGTCGGCGACCAGTCAGCAGCAAAACCATAGCGAGCAAACAGAAAGCGATCAATGAATTCGATTTGATTACCGTTTTGATCGCGCAGCACAATCCCCGCCGGGTCAGATGCCCGGTGGTAGATCACGCGCAACCCATCCGGCGACCATGCCGCGCCCAGATTCAGCCCCGGCTCGTCCCCCGAAACACGGCGCGTAGTCCCCGCCTGGATGCTGGTCAGCCAGATTTCTGTGCGAGTCGTCAGCGGATCGGAAAGGCCGGTTGTGAACCCGATCTGCAAATTACTCACCCAGGTCGGCGGCCCATCGATCCACACATCCGTGATCTGCCGCACGCTTTCGGTCGGCAGGTCCAGCACGAAGAGATAGCCACCTTGCGGAATGATCGCGCTGGCGACCTCACCGCCAAGCAGGTCATTCAGCGCATCATCGGACGCGCCGGGTTCAAGCTGCGAACACGATCCCGGCTCGTCAGGTATCCAGCTTGGACAGGTAACACGATCAGAAATAAACGCCAGCCGCGAACCATCCGGCGACCATACCGGCCACAGATCAAACGCGCCGTGTTGGGTCACATTACGAAAGATCGAGCCATCCGACGATATCACAAAGATATCAACGTCGTATTCGGTAGGCAGCGCAATAGCAAACTGCGAACTGTCCGGCGACCATACCGGGCGGTGATTGGGAATGCCACGCGGATTCAATGACGCCATATTGAACAACCGCAGCCCGATCCCTAATTCCAGATTCGCCAGGTATAACCCGCCCGCCAGCGTGTCATCAGGCAGCAGAGTTGGCTCGGTGAAATAAAGCAGCTTCTTGCCATCCGGGGACCAGAAAATGCGGTCATCGGTGCTGGCAGGCAAATCAAGCACTTCGATTGCCTGCCCGCTGTTCGGTTCGATCAGGAAAATCGTCGAGACTTCCTGGGCAGGCTGCGGTGTTTCAGGGTTGGAAGTGCCCCCGGTGCGCTCATTGACGCTGGCAACGGCAAAATACGACCCCGGCAAGCCCTGCCTGATCACGTCCGGCACATCCAACGTCAGGTATTGATCATTCGCCAGCCCCACCGCCGGATACGGGGTTGCCGTCGGGGTAAAGGTCGGGCTGGGCGGTGCGGTCATCGTCGCGGTAGGCGTCTGAGACGGCACCGGCGTTTCGGACGGCACCGGGGTATCTGTTGGTGGCGGTGAGGCCGTCAAGGTAGGGGCGGCGGTCTCAGTCGCCGTAGGGGTATCGGTCGGCATGGGAGTCTCAGTGGGCGATTGGATCGCAAAGTTACACGCGCTCAATAGCCACAAGAGCACCCCGGCCCACAGGGTAATTTTAGTACGTTGAATCATCATTCGTGCCCGGCGGGTCAATGAAATCATGCGGTTACTGCTGCCGGCAAGCGGCATAAATGTTCACTGCTTTTTGAGCACATAATATGAACCGCGTTTCTCACCCATCTTGATCAGAATGCCACGTGTCACCATATCAGCCAGGTCACGGCGAATCGTCTCGGAATGTACATCCGGACATAGTTCCTGCAAATCCTTGTTGGTGATGCGCGCATTCTTGCGGTTGATCAGGAAATCGAGCGCGTATTCCTGCCGCCGGTTGATGTGTTGGCCCCGGAAGATGCCACCGAACAGGTCCGGCTCACCAGCCTGCATCGCTGCTTCCGGCTTGTTATACAGGATGACGCGGAAACCGCCCGCCGTTTCTTCGAACTCCGGTTCGGGCAGTTCGTCTTCCTGCATCAGTTTGATCACGCGATCCACGCC
>CAZMNL010000134.1:1503-4220 GCA_964567525.1 uncultured Anaerolineaceae bacterium | reverse complement strand
AAACGCTCGATGAAGCCCATATCGGATAATACCTGCACCATCGCGGAATTGCGCGAAAAACGCTCGTCGCGGATATTTTGCACCGTCACGGGACCCGGCAGCCCACCCGGACTCGTGATTTCCAGCCGGTCGCTGAACAAATACAGCCGGATGCCATCGCCCTTGATGCTGTAATCGCGGTGCGCCACCGCATTCACCAACAACTCGCGCACCGCTTTAAGCGGGTATTCGAGCCGTTCGCGGCGCGCCATCTTCTCGCTTAACTGTACGCCTTTGCGCAGATTATCCACCAGAAACGTCTCGGCCCGGCGAATCTGCTGCGGAAGTGTACCATTAATGTCCTGGCGCGTAAATACATCGCCCATTTCCTCGCCCGCAAAGCGGGCCGCGGTGATGTCAGAGCCACGCACGTACATCTGCGGGTCCTTGCCGAACAGCAAAATCCCGGCATTGGTGGGAACCAGTTCGCCATCCTTCTGCACCAGGCACCCGCGTTTGATCAGTACCTGTTCAGGCGGCATCCCCCCCATCCCGCTGAGGCTGGACACGTACATTTCGACCTGCACCCAGTCCAGGTCCTTTTTAGACGCATAACGTACCGTCTCGGCTTCAAATGACACATCCCCGCGTTCGAGCATCAAGCGGCGCAGACTGTGCGGCAGCAAGGGGATATTCTCGGTATCCTCACGGATCAGATAACGCCCATCCAGCGCATAGACATACGGCATCCCACGCGGAACCTGTACCACTACCATCGGGTTCCCGCGCACTTCCAGCGTTTGCGGCAGCGGAATGATCAGCGGCGGGTCAATCGAGAGCGCCGCCTCCAATACACGGTTCACGGCGTTATCCGCGTCGTCCACGCCCACCGGCTTATCGGAACGCGGCGCGACCCCTAACAGCAGCATCCCGCCCCGCGCATTCGCCATCGCCGTCAAAGTGACGGCGATATCATTCACCAGGGCGCGACCGGGCAGCAGTTCCAACACGTCGGAGCGCCCACCTTCCAAAAGAGACGCAATATCCGATTCGGTGATCGCGTGCCGGGTCTTCAAAAATTGGTCCGGTTGGGCAGATTTTGCAGTCATGATCGTTTCATCTCGCCAATCACTCATCGCTCTGCGTTTCAGTCTCAGTCACCTGGACATCATGCGGCCCCGGTAACAAGGCGTGTTGCAGCACCGTATCCATATCCGCAACCAACACCAACTCAAGTCCACGCAGCATCCGTTTCGGAATTTCGATCAGGTCTTTTTCGTTGCGTTTGGGTAGCAGCACTTTTTTGACCCCGGCCCGGTGCGCGGTCAGCACCTTTTCGCGCACGCCCCCCACCGGCAGCACACGTCCGCGCAGCGTAATTTCCCCGGTCATGGCGACATCGCGGCGCACCTTGCGCTGCGTAAGAGCCGAGATCAGCGCCGTCGCCAGCGTGATACCGGCGGACGGGCCATCTTTGGGGATCGCGCCTTCCGGCAGGTGAACGTGAATATCCAGTTGGTCAAACTCGTTCGGATCGATGCCAAAATCCGCTGCGCGCGAACGGGTATAGCTCAACGCCGCCTGTGCAGATTCCTGCATCACGTCGCCTAACTGCCCGGTCAGCAGCACGCTCCCCTTACCCGGCATCAGCGAAATTTCAATGCCCATGATATCGCCGCCGCCCTCGGTCCATGCCAGGCCGGTTGCCACACCGATCTCGTCTGCTTCTTCAGCCAGCGGCAGCAAAAACTGTGGTGGCCCCAGGTAACGACCCAGGCTCTCCACCGTGATGCGCCTGGATGGGCGTTTGTCTTCGGCAACACGCCGCGCCAGTTTCCGACAAACCTTGGCAATCTCACGATCCAGGTTGCGCACCCCCGCCTCGTAGGTATATTCGCGGCAAATCAGGCGCAGCGCATTTTCATCAAAGCGCACACCCAGGTCCGCGATCCCGTGCTGTTCAAGCTGGCGCGGGATCAAAAACTGTTTGGCGATGCGCAGTTTTTCCTCTTCCACATAACCGGGAAACTCGATCAATTCCATGCGGTCAAGTAAGGCCGCCGGGATCGGGTCCAGGTAATTCGCAGTAGTGATAAACAACACTTTGGACAGGTCGTAACTCACGTCCAGGTAGTGATCGGAAAAAGCGTGATTCTGTTCCGGATCGAGCACTTCGAGCAGCGCAGCCGCCGGGTCGCCGCGAAAATGCACGCCGAGCTTGTCGATCTCATCCAGCATAAACACGGGATTGAGCGTCCCGGCGCGGCGCATGGTCTGGATAATGCGGCCCGGCAGCGCACCGATATACGTGCGGCGATGCCCGCGAATCTCGGCTTCATCATGCACCCCGCCCAGGCTTACACGCACAAATTCGCGCCCCAACGCGGAAGCGATACTTTTACCCAGCGAAGTTTTGCCGGTCCCTGGCGGCCCAACGAAACACAGGATCGGTGTCTTCATGCGGTCGGCGGCGAGTTTTCGCACCGCGATATGTTCCAGGATGCGCTCTTTCGCTTTAGGCAGCCCGTAATGTTCGTCATCCAGCACACGCGCGGCATTTCCCAGGTCCAGATTATCTTCCGACATCGTGCGCCAGGGCAGCGCAAGCAGCCAGTCCAGATAGGTGCGAATGATGCCGACCTCAGGAGCCATCGGCGGAATCATCATCAGGCGGCCCAACTCCTGATTGGCTTTTTCGCGCGCCTCGTCGGACATCTCGGTGCTGTCTACTTGCTCGC